>JBILBX010000098.1:0-3548 GCA_044353495.1 Candidatus Limnocylindrus sp.
AATACGCGCGAAGGTCGACTCTTCGCCAGTAGCGTCACTCGCCGCGCTCTCGCCTCGTGCGTTGACCTGCCGGCGATCATCACTGGCGCCACCGACGAAACGGGAATCAAGATTTCGAGCACTGTGGCCCCCACCTCGTGGGCGGCGGAGAACCCTGCCGCTGCAGAAACCACGCGCGATGTCGCTGGCGCACGCGCTGCGCTTATCGCCGATGGATGGGAGGCAGGCGAGGATGGCGTCTTCGCTCGTGCCGGCACCCGACTAGAGGCCGACATCATCGTTCGGGAGGGTCAGGTGACGCGTACCCGTGCGGCTCAGCTGATCGTTGATCAGGTTGCGGAGTGCGGCATTGCCCTCACGGTCGCAGAGCTGCCATTCACTACCGATATCGCACCACGCCTGCGCTACCCGAATGACTTTGATCTGTATCTTGGCGCATGGCAGTGGAGCCTAGACCCCGATGATTCAGACATCTTTGCCTCAAGCGCCTGCCCAACGGAAGAGGCACCAGCTGGGAAGAACTTTGTCTGCTGGTCGAGCGCGGGCGTGGATCAGCTGCTCGCCCAAGGAGTCTCGGCCGGAAGCATTAGCTCTCGCATCAGCATCTATGCCGCGATTCAGTCGCTGCGACGCAGCGAGCGACCGTACCTGCTGCTGTGGGGTGAGCCCTCATACGTCTTGCTGCGGAACCGCTTTACCTGGGCGACGCGAGAGGCCGATGTGCAGAGCCCGCTCTACGCGTGGTCAATCCACACGTGGGACTTGCAAAAGTAGGGACTGATGCGACGCAGAGTGCTCGCCCTCGCGCAAATCGCCCCAGTACTTGGTGACCTCGCGCAGAACCTTGCGCTGCACGAAGTGAAGATCGCTGAAAGTAAGGCGGCGGGGGCCGACCTCGCGATCTTCCCTGAACTCAGCCTTTCGGGGTACCAACTGCAAGACCTCGCGCCAGAAGTTGCGATGCGCCGAACTGATCCGCGCCTCCAGTCGCTGGCGAAGCGCACGAGTGACGGTCCCTCTGCCGTCGTCTCATTTGTTGAATCGACCGATGACCATCGACTCTTCGCTGCGGCCGCCCTGCTCGAGGCTGGTGAGGTGCGCCATGTGGCGCGCAAGTGTTATCTACCAACGTATGGGCTCTTTGATGAGCGACGCTTCCTTGCGGCAGGTGACGCGATTCGTGCAACGCGAGCGGCCCTTGGGGGCTCAGCGGCGGGTGATGTCGGCATCGGCATCGGCGTCTGTGAGGACTTCTGGCACCCAACGCTTCCCGCAATCCTCGCGCAAGACGGAGCGGAGCTCCTCATCAACGTTGCGGCGGGGCCGGCGCGCGGCGCAAGCGTGGACGCCGATCAAGGGCTCGGCTCTGCGGCCTCCTGGGGCACCCTGCTTCGTGCGACCGCGGCGCTGACCACCTCTTACGTTGCCTTCACCAATCGGGTCGGCGTTGATGAGTCGCTGATCTTCTGGGGCGGTTCGCGCGTGATTGGGCCCGACGGCGTTGTGATCGCAGAGGCGCCACTCTTCGAAGAGGCGCTCCTCTTGGCAGAGATCGACCTCGATGAGGTGGCACGCGCACGCAGCGCGCTCCCACTTCTTCGTGACGAGCGTCTAGAGCTGACGCGCCGCGAATTCGATCGCATCATCGCCACGCGCGCTGGCCTCGAAGAGGCATAGGCAGTTCGATGAGCGGCGAGGGCGGTAGGGCATCGCACGACGAGCTCGCGATTGATCCCGAGATGGTCGCGGCCATGTGCCGCTCCTTCATCACCTCGCATGTGGCGAGCACCGGCGCCGAGCGCGTGGTGCTCGGCCTCTCCGGCGGCATTGACTCCGCGCTCGTTGCCTACCTGACCGCGGCAGCGATCGGCGCAGATCGCCTCGTGGCGGTGTTAATGCCAACCGCTGCCTCTTCAGCCAGTTCGAGGGCTGACGCGGAGACGATCGTGAGCGATCTCGGCTGCCAGAGCGAACTCATCTCGATTGAGGCCCCGCTTGCTGCGCTCATCGGGAATCTCCCCGCAGGTGAGAGCGTCACCCCACTACGTCGAGGGAACATGGCGGCACGTCTCCGCATGACCACCCTCTATGACCGCTCAGCCCTTCATCGTGGAGTGGTGATCGGCACGGGGAATAAGAGTGAGATCCTCATCGGCTACTCCACGATCTATGGCGATGCCGCATCTGCATTCAATCCGATCGGCGACCTATACAAGACGCAGGTGCGCGAGCTCTCGCGTCACCTCGGCGTGCCGACGCAGATCATTGAGAAGGCGCCGAGCGCCGACCTCTGGCCCGGTCAGACCGATGAGGGCGAGGGCGGCTTCGACTACCCAACACTTGATCGCGTGCTCTACCGCATCGTTGATCGTCGCCTCCCGGTTGAGGATGTGATTGCAGAGGGCTTTGACCGCGACTTCGTCGTGCGCGTGAGCGAGATGATTCGCCGATCCGAGTTCAAGCGTCAGATGCCGCCAATTGCCAAGGTGGGAGGGCGGAGCAGCGGGAGCGACTACCTCTATCCTCGGCGGCGCCCGAAACTTGACTGACGAACTACGCGGCGGTGGTGCAACGCCTGGGGCGCTGCATATCGTCTCTACTCCCATCGGCAATCTCGCCGATCTCACGCCACGGGCCACGGCGGTGCTGCGCGAAGTTGGGCTGATCGTTGCCGAAGATACGCGCGTCTCTCGCCCGATGCTTGCCAGCATCGGCGTGCAGACAGAGGTGACGGCCCTTCCAGGCTTTGATGAGGCCGACCGAGTGGCACCAATCATTACTCGACTACAGGCAGGTACCGCGGTCGCGCTCATCAGTGACGCTGGCACCCCGCTGATCAGTGATCCAGGGGGAGTGCTCGTTGCCGCCGCAGTCGCTGCAGGCATCCGCGTCATTCCAATCCCAGGTGCATCCGCACTTCTCGCGGCAGTTGTAGCAGCCAGCGTCACGGGTCCACGCTGGTCATTCGAGGGATTCCTTCCGCGCAGTGGTGCTGACCGGGCCAAGGTCCTTGGTGCGATTGCGGCGGATGAGCGCGGCACCGTGATCTATGAGGCGGGGCCACGTGTCGCCGCGACTCTCGGCGACTTGGCTCTCGTGTGCGGTAAGGACCGAACTGGTGCTGTCTGTCGCGAGCTCACCAAGCTGCATGAAGAGATTCGCCGCGGCACCCTTGGCGAACTCGCAGCAGCGGTGAGCGCAGGGGAGATTGATGCACGCGGCGAGTTCGTCATCGTTGTTGGCGCGCAGGAGGCAGAGATCACGCCGAGCTCAGATGATCCCGACGGCCCCTATGCCGCAGCACTTGAACTCGTTGAGCGCGCGGTGACGGCGGGTGAGTCACGGAGCGCGGCGATTCGGCGCGTCGCAACGCTGTGGGGGCTTGAGCGTCGACGCCTCTGGAACCTCGCCCACGACGACGCGGCGCCAGAGAGCGTCGACGACGAGCGCTAGGCGCGAACGGGCGCGATCTCCTCGCCGTACTCGGCCTCACCAAGATCCGTCGGCTCCGACCCTTGTGCCACCGGATCACCCGACTGTGGCTTTGG
>JBILBX010000099.1:0-3498 GCA_044353495.1 Candidatus Limnocylindrus sp.
GACTGCGCCTTGATCTCGGCAACAACAGCGGCGACCGCCTTGTCGAGGCCGCGCTTGATCACCATTGGGTTTGCACCAGCGGCAACGTTGCGGAGACCCTCGGTCACGAGCGCCTGGCCGAGCACAACGGCGGTCGTGGTGCCGTCACCGGCAACATCGTCCGTCTTCGTTGCAACTTCCTTCAGGAGCTGCGCGCCCATGTTCTCGAAGTGATCTTCGAGCTCAATGTCGCGTGCAATGGTCACACCGTCGTTGGTGATGGTTGGTGCGCCGAACTTCTTGTCGAGCACCACGTTGCGACCCTTCGGGCCGATCGTGACCTTGACCGTGTCGGCGAGCTTGTCGATGCCGCGCTTAAGCGCTCGTCGTGCCGCCTCGTCGAATACCACCTGCTTTGCCATTGGGTCTCTCCTTCTCTACTTGGGTTGGATTGCTTCGGTCGGTCGTTGGTCAGTCGACGACGGCCAAGATGTCCTTGGCGCCCACGATGAGGAACTCATCGCCATCGATCTTGAACTCGGTGCCGGCGTACTTTGCGTGCAGGACGCGATCGCCCACCTTCACGTCAATCGCCTCGCGCTTCCCGTCATCAAGGATGCGGCCTGGTCCGACAGCGACGACCTCGCCCTCCTGTGGCTTCTCCTGCGCCGTGTCGGGCAGGATGATGCCGCTGGCGGTCTTCTCATCGCGCGGGACTGGCTTCACGACGACGCGGTCGCCGAGGGGTCGAAGAGCTGCCTTCTTGGCCATTGGTAGAACCTCCTTGTGGGCGGGATCGCCGCCCCTGCACCTTTGTGCCTACGCGAACGAGGCACTTGCTGCGATGTTAGCACTCGAGGCCTTAGAGTGCCAACTCCAAGCGTGGCGGGAGCGTGGCGTCGCGGGGGAAGATGCGGTCGTAGTTCTCGGCAATCGTGCGAGCCAGCGGCTCGACCGCCTCGCCGCGACGCTCCGCGATCCAGGCAAGGGTGAGGGCAACATTCGCCGGCTCGTTGCGGCGGGGGTCTGGGGCTCCTGGCATGGTGAGCCATGGCGCATCGGTCTCGGTCAGCAGCCGTTCGCGGGGGATGAGGCGCACCCACTCCCCTGTCGCGGACTCCTCCGGACGGAAGGCGAGCCCAGAGATAGAGACGGCTCCACCGAGCGCGAGTGCCTCCTCGATATAGTCGGCGCTCCCTGAAGCGCTGTGCAGGATGAATGGGACTCGACCACCGAAGGCCTTCGCACCACCTGGAGCGCCGATCGCCGAGCCCTTGATCGTTGCGAGGAGCTGACACTGTGCCTCATCACCATCGCCGAGCGAACGACAGTGCAAGATCAGCGGCTTCCCGAGTGCCGCAGCAACCTCGATATGTGCCTCCAGGTTTTCAATCTGCGCGGCAAGCGGCGCGAAGTCACGCTTCGTGTCGATTCCCGTCTCGCCAATAGCGGCAACTCGACGGTCGGTTGCCCGCTGCAGCAGCGCGGCTCGCCCCGGTGCATCGGTGACGGCGGTGTAGGGATGAATGCCAATGGCAAGATCGGCCCATGGGAGATCTGGCGCGATGCGGAACGCGCCATCAGAGCTTTCGATGCCGTACGACGGAATAAGAAGTCGAACCATCCCTGCGTCGCGTGCGCGCTGCGCAACCTGCTGGTAGTCGTCGTTGAAGCGATCGGCCTGCAGGTGCCCGTGAGCGTCAGTCAGCAGCGGCATCGAGCGCATCAGTCTCTAGTCGCGGGAAGAGTGGCTCTGGTGCGCCGAGTGGCCCAGCCGCGCCGAGTGCCCCCCACGCGCCGATCTCGTCGAGCGACGGACCGCTGTGCCCGTTTGCATCGTACGGCCAGGTGCGACCGAGCAGTGTCCAAATCTTTGCGGAGATTGATGGCATCGCGGGCGCTGCATAGAGCGAGATGAGGCGACATGCCTCAAGAAGGTCGCCAAGTACGCCACGGAGCTTCTCCTCTGCGGCGGCATCACCAAGCTTTGCCGCCTTCGCGAGCTCCCACGGCTTTTCGGTATCGACGAACTTATTTGCCGCGCCGACAAAGCCCCAGAGCGCGCCGAGCCACTCATGCAGTGCGTTGCGCTCGAGAGCTGCAATTGCCTCGCGTCGCGTCTCCTCCCACGCCGCGCCGAGGGGCGATGCGGCGGCAGGTCGCGGAAGTGGTGCGTCGGTGAAGGCGCGGCTCGCCAGCGTCGTGGCGCGGTTGACTAGGTTGCCGAAGCCATTGGCAAGTTCGGAGTTATACCGGCGAATGATGGAGTCCCAGCTCACATCGCCATCGCGGTCAAAGGGCACTTCGCGCAGCGCAACAAAGCGTGCACCATCGGCACCAAGTGCAGCGACTGCATCATCTGGGTCGAGGAAGTTGCCGCGGCTCTTGCTCATGCGCTCACCGCTAGAGAGGAGCCATCCGTGCACCCAGATCTTCTTCGGTGCTTCAAGCCCAGCGCTCCAGAGCATTGCTGGCCAGAAGACGGAGTGGAATCGATTGATGTCCTTGCCGATGATGTGCAGATCGGCCGGCCACCACGGAGCACCAGCAGCATCGGCTGGGAAGCCGGCGCCGGTGAGGTAGTTGATCAGTGCGTCGTACCAGACGTAGATAGTCCCCGCCTTCGGGTCACCCTCTCCAGTTGGGGTCAGCGCGCTGCTGCCGTCTTCATGAATGGGGAATGGGATTCCCCACGATGCCCCTTCACGACTAATCGAGAAATCTTCCAGCCCTTGACGTACGAAGCCCAACATCTCGTTGCGACGGTATTCGGGCTGCACAGGCGATGGATCCTGTGTCAGCCAGGCCTCAAGGCGCTCCTGGTAGGCGCTGAGCTTGAAGAACCAGTTGCGCTCGGTAAGCCACTGCAGCGGGATTCCTGGATGGTTCGGGCAGACGGTCCTGTCGCCCTCTTTGACCACGTCGTCCGCGTTGCGGAACCCCTCATTGGGGCAGTACCAGCCTTCGTAGCTGCCGACGTAGATGTCGCCTGCGGCAAACGAACGTCGAACCATCTCCTGCGCCGCGAGGGTGTGGTCGGCGTCGGTGGTGCGAATAAATCGATCGGGGCTAATCAGCAGCTTCGCCTCGCTCGCCTGGAAGAGGGCGACCTTCGCGTCGACGAAGGCCTTGGGGCTCATCCCCTCCTCTGCGGCGCGGGCGGCGATGTTCACCGAGTACTCGTCCGTACCCGTGAGGAAGCGGACCTCATCGCCGCGCATGCGGCGCCAGCGGGCGATCGCATCGGCGCCAATCACCTCATAGAGCGTGTGCAGGCCAGGCTTGTTGTTGGCATACGCGATGGCCGTTGTTAGGTAGTACCGCATCGTGGGCGATTGTCGCAGAAGAGCGCGACCCAGCGCGATACGCCCGCAGTATCCGCACGGTGGGAGGGTGCCAGAGCAGGCGTTCGGCTCCTGCGGGTCGCGTGACCCGGGCCGCTGCCGCATCAGGAGGCGCAATGAACAAGGTCATGCTCGCCGGCAGGATCACCAAGCCCGTCGAGTTGAAATCGCTCCC
>JBILBX010000100.1:0-3463 GCA_044353495.1 Candidatus Limnocylindrus sp.
TCACCCTCAGCGCCGGTCGACTGGCCGCGCCGATTGTGATTCGCGTTGTTGCTCCAGAGGCGGGCTCATCACTCATTGCCCGCATCGCCGTGAGCCTTGGCGACGGCGCACAGGCATCGATCGTGGAAGAGATCAGCGGCAGCGCCGCAGCACCTGGCGTGGCCACCTCGCTCTTGGCAACGAGTAGCGAGATCACGCTCGGCGCGCGCGCATCGTTGGCCCTCTCATCCATTCAAGACCTCCCCGAAGATCGTGCCTACGTGACCGTCCGACGTCACACCTTTGGCGAGAAGGCGCAGCTGCAGCTTGCCGTGGCGCAGGTTGGCGCACGGCTGGTGCGCGGTCGCATCGATCACCTGCTTGCGGGGGATGGATCTGGCGTTCGCCAGGTAGAGGTGGTCTTCGGTGCTGGCGATCAGATTCACGACCTCACCACCTATAGCCTGCACTCCGGCCAGAAGACAGTGGGCGACCTACTTGCAAAGGGTGTGTTTGCCGGAAACGCACGCGGCTACATCAAGGGTGTCACGACGATCCCGCGCAGTGGGCGCGGTACCAACTCGTATCTCGGTGAGTTCGGCATGCTCCTCTCAAAGACGGCGCGCAGCGTTGCGATTCCATCGCTCTGGATCGACCAGCCGGACTGCGAGCGCGCGGCGCATGGCAGCTCTGTTGGGCCAATTGACCCAGCTCAGATCTTCTACCTGCGCTCACGCGGGCTCACCGATGCAGAGGCGCGTCGCACGATTGTGATGGGCTTCCTTGAGCCCGTTGTTGCTGCACTCCCGCTTGATGCAGAAGCGGAGCGCCTGCGCGAGGTGCTTGCAGCAAAGCTTGACGCTGCGCTGGCAAAGCAGCCTGCAGCACTCGCCTCCTAATCTCACCCCATGCCAGCAGAGCGCCTCTTCCCTGCAGTAGAGCTTCCCGACGGCACGATGCGACTCGCCTGGCCCGGCGGCGCGGCCATCCTCGTGGTGAATCGCGGCGGTAAGTTGTTGGCGGTCGACGGCGTTTGTACGCACGAGTATTGCGAGCTAGATCGTGGCTTCCTCTCTCCCGCCACCGTTGATCGCCCTACGGTGACCTGCCCGCTGCACCTCTCGCGATTCGACCTTGAGAGCGGCGAGCCGCTCGATCCACCGGCTGAGGTCCCGCTCGGGGTTCATGTGGTGAGCGTTGACGAACAGGGGTGGGTGGTTCTTCAAACCTAGCCCTGCACAGAGCGCTAGGATGGGGGCGACGCGCAGCACCTGCGCAAGAGGGGAGCCCCAATGCAAGAGATCAAGGATCGCGCCGCAAGCCTCGCCGGTCTCGCGCTAGAGCGGGACGCAATCTTCTTGTACGACGCCCTCGCCAAGATCGAGAAGGACCCCGCCCGCCGGAGCGCCTTTGAGCGCATCGCCACCAGTGAGCGGCGACACGCCGCGATCTGGGAGGCGAAGCTCCTCAGCCTCGGCGAGCAGGTACCTGCCAGCAAGCGCCCGAGTTGGCGCGTGCGTCAGATCGCCCTTCTGGCTCGCCTCTTTGGCACCCGTGCCGTGAGTGACATGGTGAAGGCGCTTGAAGGGTACGAAGAGGAGGTCTACGGCGCTCATAGCGACGTGGCTGAGGTCACCGACATTGCCGCCGATGAGGCGAAGCACGCCGACATCTGGCGCGAACTCGACACAGGGAAGAGTAGCGGCGCACGCCGAGCCGCCCTCGAAGAGACAAAGGCGCGCGAGCCGTGGCACCGCGCCGGGAACAGCGGCACGCTGCGGGCGATCATCTTCGGTGTTTCTGACGGCCTTGTTTCAAATGCCGCTCTGGTGATGGGTATCGCAGGAGCGGTTACCGTCGGTGGGCAGGGCAGCTTCGTTGTGCTCGCCGGCGTCGCAGGCTTGCTTGCCGGCGCATTCAGCATGGCGGCGGGCGAGTACGTTTCCATGCGCAGTCAGACCGAACTCCTTGAGCGCCAGATTGAACTGGAGCGCGCAGAGCTTGAAGCAATGCCCGAAGAGGAGGAGGCGGAGATTGCGTCGATCTATCGCGCACGTGGTTTCCCTGATGATGAGGCTAAGGCCATCGCCAAGCGACTGATGGGCGATCCGAAGATTGCGCTTGAGACGCTCGTCCGCGAAGAGCTCGGCCTTGACCCAGAGGAGCTTGGCTCCCCATGGGGCGCGGCCTTCGGTTCTTTTGTCTCCTTTGCGCTCGGTGCGTTTGTGCCGCTCTTGCCGTTCATCCTTCTTGCTGGAGCGGACGCTCTCTTCGCGAGCATTGGGCTCACCGCGCTCGCACTCTTCGGTGTCGGCGCTGCAGTCAGTCTGCTTACGGGTAAGTCGGCGATCTACACGGGGCTTCGCCAGCTGGCGATTGGTGCAGCGGCGGCCGCAATCACCTACGCCGTCGGTTCACTGATTGGAGTCAACGTCTAGATGCTGCCAATCCCACCCGATCCCGTTCTGCTTGAGCTCGGACCGATCGTCATCCGTTGGTATGGAGTCCTCTACGCCATCGGGCTCTTGGTGGCGTATCAGTTCATGCTCCGCGAAGCACGACGTCGTTCCCTCAACGAGAAGTTGATTCTCGACGGTCTCATCATCATCTCGATCGCCGCGCTAGCTGGTGGTCGCCTCTATCACGTGATTGACGCATGGGATCGGCTGTTTGCAGCAAACCCGATCGCTGCCCTCATTCCTCCGTACGAGGGGCTCGGCGCTCCAGGTGGCCTCATCACCGGCACCATCGCCCTTGTGGTGATCCTTCGCCGCTGGCGACAGGAGCCGTGGGGCTGGGTTGACGTAGCCGGTCCGGCGATCCTAGTGATGCAGGCAATCGCACGGTGGGGGAACTGGTTCAACCAGGAGCTCTACGGTGCGCCGACCGATCTTCCCTGGGGGCTTGCAATCGACTGCGCCCATCGCGCCGCTACCGTGTCGTGTGCCGCAGTCGGCGAAGCAACGCGGTTCCACCCGCTCTTCCTCTACGAGTCGCTCTCGGGTCTGGCTGGTGCGCTGATCCTTCCTGCACTCGGACAGCGGCTTAAGGGGCATCTCCTCCCAGGAATGATCGGCCTCGGGGCCGTCGCTTGGTATAGCGTCACCCGCATCGCTCTTGAGGGCCTTCGTCTAGAAAACTGGCAGGTGGGCGGCATTGCGACCGCCTACTTCGTGATGGGGACGGTGCTGCTCGTCACGCTGCTGGTCGCTATCGTCCGCCTACGAACGGCCACCCCCGCCAAGAAGCAGCGCCAGCGGTAGGATCAGCGTGCTCGGCGATCCCGCCGAGAGAGGAGGGCTCATGGCAAAGATTCAGCGTCGCAAGGTCACCGTCATCGGCGCAGGCAACGTGGGGGCCACAACCGCCCAGCGCATCGCTGAGTCCGGGCTTGCCGATGTCGTTCTGATCGACATTGTGGAAGGGCTCCCTCAGGGGAAGGGGCTTGACCTTGCCGAGGCGGCTCCGGTCGTGGGTCACGACG
>JBILBX010000101.1:0-3440 GCA_044353495.1 Candidatus Limnocylindrus sp.
GATGCGGAAGAGGAGCTTGATGGCGAGCAGCCCGGAGATGAACGCGCTCACGATGCCGATCACGAGGAGTGGCGCGCTTGCCGCAAGGTCTTCGCTCGACTCGAGGAGGCGTCGTAACTCAATGGTGCCTGCACCAGCAATGGCGGGGATGCCGAGCAAGAAACCGAACCGTGCCGCCGCTTCACGACGGAATCCGAGCAGAAGAGCACCGCTAATCGTTGCTCCAGAGCGGCTGATGCCCGGGATGAGTGCGAGCGCCTGCGCCAGTCCGACCATGAGGCCATCAATCACGCCCACGCTCTGTAGCGGTCGCTCGCGCGAGCCGACACGCTCCGCAAACCAGAGGAGCAACGCGCCGGCAGTTACCGCACCTGCAACAACGAGCGGTGTGCGCACCGCACTCTCTAGTAGATCGCCAGCTGCGACGCCCACGAGAACAGCGGGGATGGTGCCGATAAGGATCGCAAGGATGAGGCGCTCGTCAGCGGAATCGCCACGGTGACGCCCTCCTGATGCAATGGTCCGCAACGCAACGCGGGTGAGCCGCATCACGTCGTGCCGAAGTGCAACGAGTACCGCGGCGAGGGTGCCTAGGTGAATCACCGCAGCGAAGGCGAGCGACGAGAGCAGCGGATCGCTGATACCGAAGAGGTACGGGATCGCATAGAGGTGTGCCGATGACGAGATTGGGAGGAACTCGGTTGCACCCTGAACGAGCCCAAGTAGCAGGGCGATGAGTGCTGCAGATACTGGATCGCTGCCCATCGCTCCTCCTCTTCTACGCCTACGCGCCTACCTGGCGCTGTGGGGGCATAGCATGAGGCGGCGCCCCCCAAATGGGAAGCACCGCCTCAGCGAACTGCCTGAGTGCGCGGACTAGCCGCGAATAAAGAGCGGTGCGAGCACCAGGGTGACCGTGGCCAGCAGCTTCACGAGAACGTGCAGCGATGGACCAGCGGTGTCCTTGAATGGGTCGCCAACGGTGTCGCCAACAACGGCGGCCGCGTGAGCATCGCTCCCCTTGCCGAGGACCTTCCCCTTCGCATCCTTGAGCCCGCCGGACTCGATGAACTTCTTGGCGTTATCCCATGCGCCGCCGGAGTTGTTCAACACTGTGGCCAGCAACACGCCGCTGATCGTTCCGACGATCAAGAAGCCTGCCACCGCCTCAGCGCCGAGCAGTACACCGACCAGGACTGGGGTTGCCACCGCAACCACACCCGGAGCGATCATCTCGCGCAGGGCGGCAATGGTGGTGATGTCAACGACGCGCGCGTAATCCGGACGCGCCTTGTAGGTCATGATCCCTGGAATCTCGCGGAACTGGCGGCGAACCTCAACGATGATCGCCTGTGCCGTGCGCCCAACAGCGCGAATGGCGAGCGAGCTGAAGAAGTACGCGAGCATCGCGCCGATGAAGGCGCCGATAAAGACGTTCACGCTCGCCAGGTTCACCGACTCAATAAGCGGCCGCCCGGAGCGCTCCAGGATCAGGTTCACCTTGTCGAGATAGGCCGAGAAGAGCAAGAAGGTGGCGAGCGATGCCGAGGCAATCGCATACCCCTTGGTGAGCGCCTTGGTCGTGTTGCCGACCGCATCGAGCTTGTCGGTCACGGTGCGCACCTTCTGTGGCGCGCGGCTGAACTCCGCGATACCGCCAGCGTTGTCGGTGATCGGCCCGAACGTGTCCATCGCCAAGATGTAGGCGGTGGTCATGAGCATGCCGACCGTTGCAACGGCGGTGCCGAAGATGCCGAACTTCTCCAGCGCGTCACCCGAAAGTCCGGCGGCGATACCAGCCTGGGTGCCGAGCCAGTTCGAGGCGAAGATCGCCGCCGAAATGGAGACCGCCGTCACCAACGTGGTCTCAAAACCAACGGCGGTGCCAGCGATGATGTTCGTACCGGCGCCCGTGCGGCTCGCCTCTGCGATCTCACGAACAGGTCGATACGAGCCAGCTGTGTAGAACTGGGTGATATAGACGAACGCCACGCTGGTGGCGAGGCCGACGACGCCGGCGGCGAAGAACCAGAGCCATGCGTCGGAGTTACCGGCGTTCAACATCACTGCACAGGCGAGCGCGAGCAGGCCGGCTGAAATGATGGTGGTTGCCCAGTAGCCGCGGTTCAAGATGTTCATTGGGTTCTCTTTATCGTTGCCGCGCACGAAGGCCATGGCAACGATGGTGCTGAGCAGCCCGAAGGCGTGCACCACGAGCGGGAAGAAGATCCACGACTCAGGGTTGGCCCAGCCCATGCCCTCAGCGATCTTGTAGGCGCTAACGCCCAAGATCATCGCGCCGATGTTCTCGGCAGCAGTCGACTCAAAGAGGTCGGCGCCGCGGCCAGCGCAGTCGCCAACGTTGTCGCCCACGAGGTCGGCGATCACCCCTGCATTGCGAGGGTCATCCTCTGGGATCCCCTTCTCAACTTTGCCTACGAGGTCAGAGCCAACGTCGGCGGCCTTGGTGTAGATGCCGCCACCGAGCTGGGCGAAGAGCGCAACGAACGATGCGCCGAAGCCGTAGCCAACGATGAGGAACGGCGCCTCTGCTGGACGCTCGAGTCCACCGAAGAAGACGAAGACGGCGTACACGCCGAGCAGCGAGAGTGCTGCGACGAGGAAGCCGGAGACGGCTCCACCGCGCATCGCAACCTGGACCGCCTTGACGACGCCCTGTCGGGCGGCGGCGGTGGTGCGCAGGTTTGCCTTGACGCTGACGTACATGCCGATGACGCCCGATGCCATAGAGCATGCGGCGCCGAAGATGAAGGCGATTCCGGTGCGAATGCCGAGGTCGGCCCCGTAGATTTCGGTATCGGCCACGGCTGCCGTCTCAAAGTTGGCGATGAGCGCGCCGATCAGCACGGCCATTGCCACGGAGAGGACACTGATGGTGATGTACTGGCGTCGCATGAACGCGATCGCGCCTTCGAAGATCATGCCCGCAACGTCTTGCATGGCAGGCGTCCCCTTGTCGCGGCGCAGCACATCGCTGGCCAACCACAGGGCGAACAGGATTGCGATAACTGCCGCTGGGAGCACGAGGCTCTGCAGCATGAGTGACGTGATTTCCATTCTTCTTGTTCCTCCGATGCGTCCAGGTCCGTCGCGTGGCCGCGGTGCTTGGCACCGCGCTTCGGGTCGGGCGTCTGTCGGGCTCCAGATCACTATCGTGACCTGTTGGGATGGGCTCCCAGTGCAGTGATGGTACGGGGAGCCCCCGCCGTGGGTCAACCGCACACCCTCCCCCGCCTATACTCTGCGGGATGCGCCTCCGAAGACTTGCCATAGAGATCGTGCAGACGGTGGCGCTGACCATCCTCGCCTTCTATCTCCTGCAGACCTTCGTGGCGCAGCCCTTTCGGGTGGAGCAGGGCTCGATGCGCCAAACCCTCGAGCCTGGCCAGTACGTGCTCGCCGATAAGCTCACCGCGGCG
>JBILBX010000102.1:0-3430 GCA_044353495.1 Candidatus Limnocylindrus sp.
GCTCCGCTGCTGGGCTCTTTGGACCGAGCCTCGCTGGCGCGCTGATCGCCATCGTGAAGGCGCCGATGGCAGTCGTGATCGATGCCCTCTCGTTTGCGCTCTCGGCGCTCTTCCTCCTCACAATCAAACCGAAGCATGAGTTTGTGACGGAGCAGAACGACGCGTCGGCACCAGCGGCAAGCAAGCCGCGCGCCTCGCTGCGCTCCGACATTGTTGCCGGACTGCGCTACGTCTTTGGCCACCCTGCGCTGCGCACGATCGGTGGCGCCACCGCAACCTCCAACCTGTTTGGCAGCATTGCTGGAACTGTTGAGATGCTCTTCGCCTACAACGTGCTCGGGCTCTCCGTTGCACTCATCGGCTTTGCGGCAACGCTTGGATCAGCCGGTGGGCTGCTCAGCGCCGTGCTTGCCGATAGAATCTCCAAGAAGATCGGCGTCGGCCGAACCATCGTCCTCACTATCCCGTTGGGCGGACCGATGCTGGTAGTGCTCGCCTTCTGCCAGCCAGGGAACGATCTACTGAATGCACTTGTGATCGGTGGTGGCTTCTTTGCTGCCGCTGCTTCGGGCACGCTCTACAACATCAACCAGGTCAGCTTGCGCCAGGCGCTCACCCCACCAGAGATGTCTGGGCGCATGAACGCCACGATGCGCTGGTTCGTGTGGGGCACCATTCCGATCGGCGCCCTGCTCGGCGGGATCATCGGCACCAACCTGGGGCTGCGCGAGGCGCTCCTGATCGGCGGGATCGGTGGCACCTTCGCCTTCGTCCCCCTCCTCTTTGGGCCGGTCTGGGGGATCAAGGAGATGCCAACGGGGGTCGCGGAGAAGTAGCGACAGGGACCGTCCTGGCCCCGGCGCGCTGATAGACTCGCGACGCGGCGGGATGCCCCCATAGAGGGGCCAGCCAGCGAGGAGGGTGCATATGGCTACGGTCACGTTCCAGGGTGTCTCCAAGAAGTACGGCGAGGTCCTCGCCGTCGAAAACCTCTCCCTTGAGATCAGAGACGGCGAGTTCATGGTGTTCGTGGGCCCCTCGGGCTGCGGTAAAACCACCTCGCTCCGCATGATCGCCGGCCTTGAGGAGATCACCGATGGCACCCTGCTGATTGGCGACAAGGTCGTCAATGACATCGCGCCGAAGGACCGGGACATCGCCATGGTCTTCCAGAGCTACGCCCTCTACCCCCATATGACCGTGCGAGAGAACCTCGCCTTCGGCCTCAAGCTGCGCAAGATTGAGAAGGGCGAGATTGAGCGCCGCGTCAACGAGGCGGCGGCAATCCTTGACCTCACCAAGCTCCTCTCCCGAAAGCCGAAGGAGCTCTCCGGTGGC
The DNA here is from genome assembly GCA_044353495.1 of Candidatus Limnocylindrus sp. Lineage (GTDB taxonomy): Bacteria > Chloroflexota > Limnocylindria > Limnocylindrales > Limnocylindraceae > Limnocylindrus. The sequence goes on from JBILBX010000102.1 coordinate 1,339, forward strand.
CAGCGCCAGCGCGTTGCCCTTGGGCGCGCGATCGTCCGCGAGCCGGCCGTCTTCTTGATGGATGAGCCGCTCTCCAACCTTGATGCGCAGCTGCGCGTGCAGACACGTGCCGAGATCTTGCGCCTGCACGCTCGACTCAAGACCACCGTCGTCTATGTGACGCACGACCAGGTTGAGGCGATGACAATGGGGACGCGAATCGCCGTGATGAGCGAAGGAAGGTTGCAGCAGGTTGGCACACCGCAGGATCTGTACGACCTCCCAGTGAATCGCTTCGTCGCCGGCTTTATCGGCTCGCCAGCAATGAACCTTCTAGAGGCGACCGTTGACGGTCGTCACGTGAAGGCGGGCGAGATCGCGATTGAGATCAGTGATGCGCGCGCAAAGGAGCTAGAGGGGCGCACCAGCGTCACCATCGGTTTCCGGCCAGAGCACCTTGAGTTCGGTAAGGCCGGAAAGGGTGCAGCGCAGATTGAACTGACCGCGGACGTTGTTGAGTATCTCGGCGCCCAAGAGTTGCTGCACTTCTCCACCACGAGTGGTGATGTGTTGGCCCTTGTGGGTTCGGAGCACAAGACCCCGCGCGGCACCAAGGTGCAGCTCGCCCTCTCGCTCGAGAAGTTGCACCTCTTCGATTCGGCCACCGGCGCCGCAATCCGCTAGGTCGGCGGCACCGCATGCGATTTGGTGACGATGCTCTTGGCGTGCGCCTCGCTGCGCTGTTAGAGCCTGGTGAACTCAACGAAATCGTCGTCGCTTCGGACCTGGTCGTGCAGGCGGCGTACATGGAGTGGCGACGCACGACGGTGCAGCGCACGGGCGGCGATCAACATGTGCGGTACGTCGTTGGTCACCCAGGTGCTGTTGCCATCCTCGCCATTGATGCGCCGAGTGACGCTGGGGTGACGCCGACGAGCGAGATGCTCTTTGTTCGCCAATTCCGGGCCCCAGTGGGGCAGCTCCTCCTTGAGGTACCCGCCGGCACCCTTGACCTGCATGACGGGGTCACCGAGGAGCCGCAGCTGGCCGCTGAGCGCGAACTCGAAGAGGAGACCGGCCTGCGGGCAGCATCCTGGCGTCACCTTCGGAGCTTCTTCACCGCACCCGGGTTCACCAGTGAGCGTATGGAGCTCTTCCTCGCCCTCGGCCTCTCGGCGGCAGGCCCTGGCGCCCGCACCCCCGACGCCGACGAAGCGATTGAGGCGGTACGGCTGACCATTGCCGAGGCGGCCGAAGCGGTCCACCGTGGGGCAATCGTGGACGCCAAGAGCCTGGTCGCCGTCGCCATCGCGGAGCGCCTAGCCACCCGCTAACCCCCGCACGAATCGTGCGTAAATCTCTCGTGGGCTGCGATATTCGTACCGCCACCCCCCCTGCGGTGCTAGAATCGTACCCACAGCGGTCCGCACTGCGGAATCCGCAGAGCAAGGATGGATAGAAATGGCGATCGAACCACTCAGGCACCTCGCGCCGACTACGAAGCCAGCCCCCCACCGTGCCGAGCCACCCGTTGGGCCCACCGTGCAGCTCGACCCTGCCCGTATTCGCGAGCTGACCGCCCGCGAGTCGGAGCACCTCGACGCGCGCACTCAGGGCTCAGCCGCCGCCTACGAGCGCGCCAAGCGCTCCCTCGTCGGTGGCGTCTCGTCGAGCTATCAGAAGCGCGCACCGTGGCCGATCTACCTCGATCGCGGACAGGGGCAGTACGTGTGGGACGTCGATGGGCACCAGTACCTCGATGTACACAACGGCATCGGCAGCATGGTGCAGGGACATGCGCATCCACTCATCACCGAGGCCGTGGATCGACGTATTCGACTCGGCTCACACTTCGCCGCGCCAACCGAGGACACCTACATCGTTGCTGAGCATCTCGCCGCCCGCTGGGGACTCCCCCGCTGGCGCTTCGTGAACTCCGGCTCCGAAGCCACCATGGATGCGATTCGCCTCGCGCGCGCCGCCACTCAGCGCGATGGTGTGATGAAGATCTTCGGCAGCTACCACGGGCATCATGACTACGTCATGGTCGACATCGGCCTCTCCGTCTACGACGGCAAGGATCGTGAGAACTATCCATCAATCGCCTACGGGA
>JBILBX010000103.1:0-3393 GCA_044353495.1 Candidatus Limnocylindrus sp.
GCGAAGCTCGCCCATGGCCTGCGCGCGGCACTCCCAGCTGGTGACCTCTCGATCATCGCGAACCCGGGCGACGACTTTGAGCTGCATGGGCTCACCATCTGCCCAGATCACGACACCCTGCTCTATACCCTCGCCGACCTTGGTGACCGCGAGCGCGGCTGGGGACTCGCCGGCGAAACCTGGAACGCCCTTGAGCAGTTCGGCAAGATCGGCGCGCCCGACTGGTTCCGTCTCGGTGATCGCGACCTTGCACTGCACATTCATCGCACCGCACAGCTGCGCGCTGGCGGGCGACTCACCGAAGTGAATCGTGAGATCCAGCGCAAGCTCGGGCTCAGCGAAGCGCCGATCCTGATGGCGACCGACGATCCACTGCGCACGCGCCTGCGCACTCCAGATGGCTGGATGGAATTCCAACCATGGTTTGTTGGCGCGCAAGCAAAGCCTGAGGTCCTGGAAGTGACATTCGACGGTGCCGAGGCGGCGCGCCCGACCGCCGAGACGCTCGATGCACTCGCTACCGCTGAGCGCATCGTCATTGCGCCATCAAATCCATTGATCTCCATCGCTCCGATCCTTGCCATTCCTGGCATCCGCGAGGCGATCGCTTCGGCACGGGCACGCGGCGCCCTTGTCGTTGGCGTCTCGCCAATTGTTGGCGGGAAGGCGCTGAAGGGGCCAGCCGATCGCATGCTCGCGGCAGCGGGACTCGACGTCTCGCCGGCGGGTGTCGCCAAGCATCTCACCGGGTTGATGGATGCCTTCATCGTTGAAACGTCGGACCTCACCCCAGCACTTGCGGCCGCACTCGCGCCGCATGTGCGCAAGAGCGTTGCTGCGCCGATTGTCATGAGTGATGATGCGGCCCGGCTCGCCGTGGCACGCGCCGTTCTCGCCGTTTCGTGAGCGTCACCGCCGTCCTCCCCTTCCGTTCAATTGACTCCGCGAAGTCGCGCATGTCGCCAGCCCTGAGCGAGGGAGAACGCCGTGAGTTCTCGGCGCGCCTCCTTGAGCGGACCCTGCTGGCGCTCGGTCGTGCCACACGTATCAGCAACGTGATCCTGGTCTCACCTGATCCGCTCGCCCGCGCGCTTGCACGCAGCGGCGGACATGAGGCGCTCGACGACGGCGGCGTTGACCTGAATGCAGCGATCGCACTCGGCATCGGGCAGGCGACAGCGAGTGGCGCGACTGCGGTGCTGATCCTGCCGGTGGATCTTGCCGAGGTCACCGCGGCAAACATCGATGCGCTTCTGAGCGGTTGGTCAGGGGTGCAGCCTGGGCTCCTGGCATCACCCGATGGCGGCACCTCGGCGCTCTTGGTGCCACTCCCCCGCACCTTTACGCCGCAGTTCGGAGTGAACAGTGCAGCGGCGCACCGCACCGAGCTGAGCCGTGATGGTGCCCAGGTTGAAACGCTCATCTCGCCACTTACCGCGGACCTCGACACGCCGAGCGATCTGAAGGCCGCCATAGAGCGCGAGCGAACGGCCGCCACGCCAGCACCAACAGATGGGCTGCTCGCACTCCCGATTGACGGACTCGGTGAGATTGAACCGGGTGACGACCTACCCGCCATGATCGCAAGCTGTGTGGCAGCGATCGCCGCGACGAGCGCGATTGGCGGCTTGCGCGGTGACGATGTCATCGCCGTGACCCAGAAGATCGTCTCAAAGGCAGAGGGGGCCATCGTTGAGCTGGCCACCATCACGCCAAGGCCGGAGGCGGTGGAGTATGCGGCGAAGTGGAGTCGCGACGCGCGCCAGGTTGAGGTGGTACTGCAAGAGGCGATTCGCGTGGTGCGCATGGACCGCGGTGTGATCATCACCGAGACGGCGCACGGTTTTGTGCTCGCGAACTCTGGTGTTGACGCGAGCAATGTTGGTCCGCGCAGCGGCGAAGTGGTGACGCTCCTCCCACGCGATCCCGATGGATCGGCCCGCGCCATCCGTGAGGCGATCCGATTGCGCACTGGCGTGGCGCCCGGCGTGATCATCACCGACTCCTTCGGCCGCCCATGGCGCCTCGGCATTACCGACGTGGCAATTGGCGTGGCCGGCATTGCGGCGCTGGAAGATCTGCGCGGCAAGCCCGACGCCGATGGACGGACGATGGCTGCGACCGTTCGGGCCGTTGCCGACCAGATCGCCGCTACCGCCGAGCTCGCCCTCGGGAAGACCGCCCGTCGCCCACTCGCGCTGATCCGCGGCGCGCACCCTGAGGTTGCTGAGGATGGGAGCGCACGATCGAGCCTAATGCCTCCTGATTGGGACCTCTTCCGCTAAGCGGCCAGCCCAGATCTGTGGGGGGCGTAGAATCGCTCCATGACGAACGCAGAGACCCCCAAGGGATTCGGGCTAGCAATTGACTTCGGCGCGGCCGCGCCAGCAGCCGATCCTGCCGTCGCCACCAAGGCTGCTCCCGCCGCTCCGACGGAGGCACGGTTGCTGATCCTCGGCTCTGGCCCAGCTGGACTCACCGCAGCAATTTATGCCGCACGTGCCGGTCTCGCCCCTGTTGTGATCGGTGGCTACGCCCCTGGCGGCCAGCTGATGCTCACCAGTGAAGTTGAAAACTTCCCAGGATTTCCTGAAGGCATCGACGGCCCAGAGCTCATGGCCAATATGCGCAAGCAGGCAGAGCGCTTCGGCACGATCATGGTGGACCAGGATGTTGACCGCGTTGACCTGAGTGCCGAACCGCACCGCGTCTGGAGCGCAGGTCGTGAATTCCACGCCGAAGCGATCATCGTGGCGACCGGCGCATCGGCTCTCTGGCTCGGACTCGAATCCGAAACCCGACTTCGTGGACGCGGTGTCAGCGCCTGTGCAACCTGTGATGGCTTCTTCTTCAAGGGGCAAGAGGTCGTCGTCGTTGGTGGCGGCGACACGGCCCTTGAAGAGGCGCTCTTCCTAACGCGCTTCGCAACCAAGGTGCACCTTGTGCATCGGCGTGACACATTCCGCGCCAGCAAGATCATGATCTCTCGCGTACAGGCCCACGCCTCTATTCAGCTGCACATGAACCGCGAGGTGATTGAGGTGCTCGGCGAGAAGAGCACAGAGGCGGTCATGCTGCGGGACACCACCCCTGGCGCAACGAGTGCCCCAGAGCGACTCGCCACTGGTGGACTCTTCGTTGCAATCGGCCATAAGCCGAACACGGCACTGCTCGGCGGTGCGCTCCCCGTTGACGCAGCCGGCTACCTGCAGCTTGAGAGCGAAACGACAGCGTCTCAAATTGACGGAGTCTTTATTGCCGGCGACGTGCATGATCACCGCTACCGCCAGGCGGTGACCGCCGCAGGAGATGGCTGCCGTGCCGCACTGGACGCTGAGCGCTGGTTGGCGGAGCGCGACGCCACAAAGTCGTAATGTCGCGTCACGATGAGGA
>JBILBX010000012.1:0-10761 GCA_044353495.1 Candidatus Limnocylindrus sp.
TTGCGGCAGTCCCACTGATCTTTGTGGGCCTTGGGGTCTCTGTGGCGTTCCGAACGGGCATCTTTAACATCGGTGGCGCTGGTCAGTTCGCGATTGGCGGACTCGGCGGTACCGTAGCGGCACTGCTCTTCGGTGCGGGCGTAACCCCCCTCCCATTCGCAATCCTGATGATCATGGTGTTCGGAATTGCCGGAGGGGCGCTCTGGGCCTTCATTCCAGGATTCCTTAAGGCGCGCGTTGGTGCCAGCGAAGTGATCACCACGATCATGTTGAACGCTATCGCCAGTCAGCTGATCTTCTTCATCGTCATGAACTCTGAGTTCGTCCAACAGGAGGATCGACTGCAGCCAGTGTCGAAGGAGTTGAGCAAGTTCGTGGACATTCCTGGAATCCTGCCAATCGCAGCCCTGCGGCTCGACATTGCGTTCCCAATCGCGCTCCTCACGGCTGTTGCCGTAAGCTTCTTTCTCTTTAGGTCGACGCGCGGCTTTGAGCTCAGAACAGCAGGCCTCAACCTAGCTGCCGCAAAGTATGCTGGGATTGGTGCTTCGGGCTCCATCATCACCGCAATGCTGATCTCCGGAGGCATCTCTGGGCTTGGCGGCGCACTCGTTGTGGTGGGCATGGCCAAACAGCTCGCCCCGGGCGTTGAAGGGAGCGTGGGCTTTACGGCGATCGCCATTGCACTGGTTGGTCGAACGAAGCCGGCGGGTGTTGTTGCGACGGCTCTCGTCTTCGGTTTCCTCCAGCAGGGTGGTCGTTTGATGCAAGTTGAAACCATCATCCCAATCGAGATGCTGCTGTTTGTGCAAGCGCTCGTTATCGCGTTCATCGCCGCGCCAGATCTAACGCTGCAAATGATGAAGAGTCCTTTCAGGCGCAGTGGAAAGCGTTCGTCAAAAGCACAACCTAAGGGGGTAGCGTGAGCACGAAGCGCACACCAGTCAAGAAGGTAAAGGCCACGAACGTTGCTGCGACGAAATCGCCGCGCCGTTCTGCTAGCTCAAATGGCGCAAGCAACGAAGCGCAAAAGAGCCAAACGGCGGCGCGTCTGCGCGCGGCGTTCTTCGCAGGATTTACCCTTCTCTCAGCCTGGTTGGCGTCTGGTATCTGGGGCGTAGATGGGAAGTTCTCTTTCTGGACCGATAAGGTCGGCGGTACCGAAACGTCATTTACGATTGGCGTTGGGCCCCTTTGGATTGCCATCACAGCGGCTTTCGCGTTGGTATCTGTGCTGCAGTTTGTACGTGGCGCAACCTTCCGGTGGCGGCTCGCGATCGGGCTAATTGCGCCACTGATGGTGTTCGGTCTTCTTGCCCTCCTCCTTGAGGGTAAAACCGCAAATCTCACCGTCTTCTTCACCAATACGCTGAGCTTCGCGATCCCAGTGGGCATTGGTGCGATTGCCGGCATCGTTGCTGAGCGGAGCGGCTTCCTCAACATTGCCGTAGAGGGGAAGCTCTTGGTTGGCGCCTTGGTTGGCTCTGTCGTCTCCAGCGTTACTGGCATCGCAATCCTTGGGCCAATCGGTGGGGCGCTAATCGGCGCGCTGATCAGCCTCCTACTCGCCATCCTCGGGATTCGCTACAAGGTTGATCAGATTATCGCGGGCACCGTAGTGAATATCGGCGCCGTCGGTGTTACCAGTGTCATCTTCCAGCGAATTCTTCAGCCGTATCGTGAGCTGAATAACCCGGTCAACATTGATCCGATTAGCATCCCAGTGCTGTCCGATATCCCAGTGATAGGGCCAATCTTGTTCGCACTCAACCCGTACTTTTATATTGCCTTAGGCCTCGTCCTCTTCTTCACATACATGATCTTCCGTACGCGATGGGGTCTGCGATTGAGGGCCGCTGGTGAGCTGCCGGGAGCGGCGGGTACGGTTGGCGTCGATGTGGTGAAGCTCCGCTACCGCGCGATGATCATTGCTGGACTACTGGCGGGCTTCGCCGGCAGTTTCATCGCCCTTGGCGGGACGGGCGGATTTGCGCCGAACTCCAGCGCAGGTAAGGGATTCATCGCATTAGCTGCCGTGATCTTCGGTGCCTGGAATCCGATCTACGCATTTGGCGCGGCGCTGATCTTCGGTATGGCATCTTCGGCCTCGTCGCTGTTGGCCGGCCTCGGCGTGCAGTTCCCGCCGCAGGTCTTAGGCTCGGTTCCTTACGTGGTCACGATCATTGTGGTCGCAGGACTAGTGGGACGTGTGCGTGGGCCAGCGTCGGCTGGTAGACCGTACGACCAGGGATAAGGAGCGGCGAGCATGGCGTCAGTTGGACTTTTTCGGCTACCTGAGGCGGGTTTGACCCCACGAGTGGCTCCGCTTGGCACGGCCGACAAGCCACTCCCAATCATTATTGATTGCGATCCTGGGCTGGATGACGCGCTGGCGATTGCCTGTGCCGTTGTGCGACCAGAGTTGAACCTTCTTGCGGTAACGAGCGTTGGTGGCAACGCGGATGTTCGCCATTGCACAGAGAACGCACTGCGCTTGCTGCAGCTCTATGGTGCTGCGGACGTGCCAGTTGCCGAGGGCGCTGTCGGGCCGCTCTCTGGGCCCCTTGAGCGCGCAACTGAGATCCACGGCGCAACTGGGCTCGGTTCAACAACGATCCCAGCAGCAGCTCGCAAGGCAGATCCGGAGGGAGCGGTCGCCCTCATGGCGCGAACCCTTGCTGCCTCCGCGGAGCCGGTTGTCCTGGTGCCGATCGGCCCGCTCACGAACATCGCGCTGCTCATTCGTTCGTACCCACACCTCTCGCCAAAGATTTCGCACATCTGCCTGATGGGCGGTTCGGTGGGCGAGGGGAACTCTTCTGCCTCGGCGGAGTTCAATATCTATGCCGATCCAACCGCGGCTGAGATTGTGTTCAACAGCGGACTGCCAATCACCATGATTGGCCTCGATGTTACCCATCATGCAATCCTCGACCGAACGATCCTTGATCGATTCGCGGCACTCCCCGGCGCTTCGGCGAAGGTAGCCGCCGAACTGCTGAAGTTCTCATTTGACCGCTCCGCTGCCTGGGGTCAGGGCGAGAAGATGGCCATTCACGACGCCGTGGCGGTGCTGCACCTCGCCATTCCAGACCTTGTTGGCGTCTCGCGATATCACGTTGTCGTAGATGCAACCCAGGGACCGGCGCGCGGTCGCACGATTGGCGATGCGAATCCATACCGCCTCAAGCGCGACAAGCTGGAGCCCAATTGCGACGTGGGGCTCACCATTGATAGCAAGCGCTTCGCAGATGAGATGGTGGATATCTACTCGAAGCTCCCATGAGCGAGCTGAAGCCGAATCCGCTCCCGCTCTCCACGCCCTTTCCACCCTCGCCACGCCGTGCACCGCTCGGCACTGTTGCGAAGCCACTCCCGATCATCATCGACTGCGACCCGGGCCACGATGATGCGATGGCGCTCGCCGTTGCGTTTGCCCGCCCAGAGCTAAAGGTGCTCGGCGTGACGGCCGTTGCCGGCAACGCATCGCTGCCGAAGACCTACGAAAACCTGCGCCGTACCTTGGCCCTGCTTGGCGCAAACGGCGTGCGTGTTGCCGCTGGTGCCGATGTACCACTCGTGCGACCACTCTGGGTCGCTCCGTACGTGCACGGGGATTCAGGGCTGGATGGTGCTGAGCTGCCAGAGCCAACGGGTGTTGAGCATGCCGCGGGCGCCGTTGACCTGATTGCAACACTGCTGCGCGATTCGAGCGAGCCGGTGACACTCGTGCCGCTTGGCCCACTGACGAACATCGCTATCCTGCTCCGCGATCACCCCGAGCTGAAGCCAAAGATCTCGCACATCTGCTGGATGGGCGGTGCGATCGCCGAAGGGAATGTGACCGCATCGGCGGAGTTCAATTCGTACGTCGACCCTGATGCTGCGGCGATTGTCTTTGCCGCAGGAATCCCGATCACGATGGTCTGCCTTGACGCAACGCACCGCGCCCTGACAGGAGAAGGGGCGATGAAGCGACTCGATGCTGCCGGGACGCTACCGGCAAAGATCTTCGCCGACCTGCTGCGCTTCTACGCCATCTTCCATAAGGACCGGTACGACTGGCCAGCCTCTGCTGTGCACGACGCGGTTGCGGTGGCGCACCTTGCGGTGCCGAACCTGTTGGCGTTGGTGCATGCCGCCGTTGACGTTGAGCTCGGCGACCTTGCACGCGGCCGCACGATTACCGACTGGTATGGCGATCGCTTGAAGCAGCGCGGACGCACTCCCAACGTGGATGTGGCTGTTGGCGTGGATGCAGATGCATTTGATCGCGTCCTCGTCGACGCGATCCTCTCCTTCAAGTAGCGCTAGACCCGGTCGCGGAGCTCCGCGAGTAGGCCTGGGATCGCCGCCGCAATCTCCGTGGCGGTACGTTCGTATTCTGTTGGCGGGTATCCCCACGGGTCGTCGAGATCGCGACCGACAGCCGTTGGATCAAAATCCCTGATCAAGCGAATCTCTGGTTGTCGATCTGCCATGCGGATGATGGTGCGCCCATTTCGTAGATTGGCCTGATCGGCGGCGAGCACCAGATCAAGGGTGGCGGCCAGCGTTGGGGTAAAGAGGCGCGCCTGGTGGGTGCTTCGCAGGCCGTGCGCGCTCAAGATTGCGGCGCTGTTGGCATGCATGCCCTCGCCGGCATGTTCGTCAGAGGTGCCAGCACTTGAGACCACCACGCACCCAGCGAGGAGCGGGTCGGCGCTGATCGCCGCCTCAATCAGGACCTCAGCGAGAGGGGAGCGGCAGATGTTGCCGTGGCAGAGGGTAAGGATTCGCAACATCCTCGGAGCCTAGCGGATCGCCCCCTTGGCGGGCGCTGGCCCCGGAGTGCGTGGGGGAGCCCCGTTCGGTATCCTATGCAGAGGCACGGCGGGGTAGCTCACCGGTAGAGCAGGGGATTCATAAGCCCTTGGTAGCAGGTTCGATTCCTGCCCTCGCTACCACGCACCATTGTGGAAGACGGAGAACGGAGGGAACCTAATGATTCCAAAGGCTCTGCGCAATGGTGCGGTCATGTTGATTCTGCTCCTGGGTACGGTCGTGCTCCTGAGCAGCGTCCTCCTCACCCCTGTGCCAGCCGCCACAAAGGACTACTCGGCATTCTTGGCTGAAGTCCGCGGCGGCAGCGTCGCCTCTGTGGTGCAACAGGAGCAGATCCTCACCGTCACCAAGGTCGGCACCCCACCAGACACCTACCAGGTACAGGTCCCTACGCAGTTGACCGATGTCTACAACGATGTCCGCGCCGCCGCTACGGCTGGCGGCCGCAACCCCGACAGTGTGACGTTTGGTGCGAAGAAGCCTGACGACTCCGGCCAGCTCTTTAGCCTGCTGATCAGCGCCCTTCTGCCGGTGCTTCTGATCGGTGGACTCTTCGTCTTCATGATGCGCAGCGCGCAGGGGCAGAACAATCAGGCGATGGGCTTCGGCAAGAGCAAGGCGAAGATGTTCATTGCAAACAAGACCCCCGTCACCTTTGCCGATGTCGCAGGCGTCGAGGAGGCGAAGGTTGAACTCGAAGAGGTCGTTGAGTTCCTGAAGTTCCCAGAGCGCTTCGAAGCGCTGGGCGCAAAGATCCCGAAGGGCGTGCTCCTGATCGGTTCGCCAGGCACAGGAAAGACCCTCCTCGCCCGCGCCGTTGCTGGAGAGGCTGGCGTGCCATTCTTCAGCATCTCGGGTTCTGAGTTCGTTGAGATGTTCGTTGGTGTTGGCGCCTCTCGTGTGCGCGACCTCTTCGATCAGGCGAAGCGCAACTCGCCGTGCATCGTGTTCATTGACGAGATTGACGCCGTCGGCCGTCAGCGTGGCGCCGGACTCGGCGGATCGCACGATGAGCGCGAGCAGACGCTAAATCAGATCCTCGTGGAGATGGACGGCTTTGAGACTGGTACCAACGTGATCATCATCGCCGCCACGAACCGTCCTGACGTGCTTGATCCGGCGCTGCTGCGCCCAGGCCGATTCGATCGCCAGGTGATCCTTGATCGCCCAGACCTGAAGGGTCGCATTGCGATCTTGAAGGTGCACGTGAAGGGGAAGCCGCTCGACAAGACGGTAGACCTGGAAGAGATCGGGCGCCGTTCGCCGGGATTCTCTGGAGCTGATCTTGCCAACCTTATGAATGAAGCTGCGATCCTCGCCGCACGTCGAAGCAAGCGCACGATTGGCATGGATGAGTTCGCCGAGGCACTCGATCGCGTCATGGCCGGCCCGCAGCGCAAGAGCCGCCTGATTACCGATGCAGAGAAGCAGATCATTGCCTACCACGAGGGTGGCCACGCGGTGGTCGGGCGCATTCTTGAGAAGTGCGATCCGGTCAGCAAGGTGACGGTGATCAGCCGCGGCATGGCACTCGGCTACACGATGAACCTGCCGACTGAAGACCGCTACCTGCAGAGCAAGAGCGAATTTGAAGACAAGATCGCTGCGATGCTCGGTGGCAACGTTGCGGAGCAGCTCGTCTTTGGCGACACGACGACGGGCGCATCAAACGACATTGAGAAGGCGACTGATCTTGCGCGCAAGATGGTGACGCGCTTCGGCATGTCCGAGAAGTTGGGCACCGTCACCCTCGGCCGCCAAGACGAGATGATCTTCTTGGGCCGCGAGATGTCGGAGCAGAAGAACTACTCCGAGGCTGTTGCAAAGCAGATTGACGAAGAGGTTCGCGCGATTATTGATCGTGGTGCTGAGCGCGCGCGCGAAGTGCTGACGAAGCATCGCGACCGCTTGGATGCTCTCGCAGCGAAGCTGATTGCCGAAGAGACCGTCGAAGGAGAGGCGTTTGAGGCGCTCTTCGTTGGCCTCCCTGCGAAGCCGGCTGCATACGCCGGTTTGATTGATCGTCTGCGAGCCGCGGGCGTATCGATCCCAGAGTCAAAGGCCAAAGCGAAGGCTGAGCCAGCTGTAAAGCCTGGCACTGAGGGCACGGCGGCGGGACAGCCCGCCTAATGGCGTACGCCCCAACACTCGCCTGGAAGGGGCTAGAGGGGCCAGAGGAGGCGCACCTCGTTGCGACGGCAGCCATACGGATGGCGAAGTACGCAGAGTTCTTGAAGATTCCGAGTGTTTCCGCCCTTCCCGAGCATGCGCCAGACTGCCGCGCTGCTGCAGAGTGGCTCGCCGCTGAGCTCCGTCGCATTGGCGCCGAGCGTGTAGAGGTGAGTGAGACGGGCGGCCACCCCATCGTTGTGGCCGAGAAGATCGTCAACAGCTCGCTCCCAACCGTGGTGATCTACGGCCACTACGACGTGCAGCCGGGAGACCCGCTCGATCTCTGGAAGACGAGCCCGTTTGAGCCGATTGTTCGTGACGGGCGCATGCTCGGACGTGGCTCCGCCGACGACAAGGGTCAGATCGTGATTCACCTCAGCGCACTGGAGGCACTTGTCACCACACGTGGCACCCTGCCAGTGAACGTGAAGTACGTCTTCGAAGGGGAAGAAGAGTCGAGCTCCGTAAACCTTGAGTCGTGGATGGCGGCGAACCCAGACCGCTGCAGTGGCGACGCCGTGATCATTAGCGACTCTGGATTCTTTGACGGCAATCGCCCAGCCCTCACGGTAGGGCTCCGCGGCATCACCTACATTCAGGTGGACGTACGCGCCTCCGATGTTGATCTGCATTCCGGGAGCTACGGCGGCTCCGTGGTGAATCCCGCCAACGCCCTCGCCGCCATGATCGCCTCACTGCATGACGAGAACGGTCACATCACCGTGCCGGGCTTCTACGACGACGTCGTTGAGCTCACACCAGCCGACCGCGCCGCATTCGCCGCTCTGCCGTTTGACGAGCCTGGCTATCTCGCAGGCATTGGTGCCACCGCCACGGCGGGGGAGAGGGGCTTCTCTACCGTTGAGCGACGTGGTGGGCGCCCAACACTCGACGTGAATGGCATTTGGGGTGGCTTTATGGGCGACGGCTCCAAGACGATCATCCCAGCCCATGCACATGCCAAGATCTCGTGCCGTCTCGTCACCGCACAAGACCCAGAGAAGATCAGCCGTCAGCTTGAGGCGGCGTTACGCGCCGCTGCACCTGCCGGACTCCAGGTTGAGGTGCAGAACCTCGGCAACGGTGACGCCTTCCTTACGCCGCTTGGCGATCCGTATCTCAACGCTGCGGCGGGGGCGCTTGAGGCGACCTTTGGAGTTCCACCGCTCTACATCCGCGAAGGTGGCTCTATTCCGATCGCTGCGCTCTTCCAAAAGGAGCTCGGCCTCCCAGTTGTGCTGCTCGGCTTCACGCCACCAGACGACAATGCACACGCGCCGAATGAGTCAATGGATCTTGGCAACTTTGAGGGCGGCATTCGCGCAGTCGTTCGCGCACTCGACGCCATCGCCACCGTTGGCTGACCGCCAGTGAAGGTAGCGCTGCTCGGCCTCGGCCTGATCGGCGGCTCCATCGCGCGGGCGCTGCGCGAAGATCCCGCCTCCGTTGGCCCACTTGATGAGAGCGGCCTAGAGATCGTTGCATGGACACCAACGCAAGCGGGCCCACGAGAGGCGCTGGCGGCAGGCGTGATTGATTCCGTTGGTCGCTCGATCGCCGAAACGGTCGACGGTGCAGCGCTCGTGATTCTCTGCGCGCCACCGATCGTCATGACCGCAATTCTCGATGAGCTGGTGATCTGTCGTCGCTCGGGGCGCCTTGCAGATGGCGCTGTGGTGACCGACGTCGCCTCAACCAAGGTGTGGATTGCGAAGGAGGCGGCGGCGCGAAACATTCGCTTCTGTGGCGGCCACCCGATGGCTGGGAGCCATGAGACCGGCTTTGCCGCGGCAGACGCCAACCTCTTTCTCGGTCGCCCATGGGTGATTGTCCCGGGTGCCAACGGTGGTGGTGCCGCTGCACTGGTAGAGCGGCTCGCAACCAGCTGCGGCGCGCGTCCGGTGATCCTCGAGGCTGAACTGCACGATGCTGCGACCGCTGCGGTCAGCCACCTGCCGCTGCTCGTAGCGGCAGCACTGGTGGAGACGGTGGCGCTCGGCGATGCGGCTGATGCCCCTGACGGTTGGAAGATCTCGCACCTGCTCGCCAGCACCGGCTGGCTCTCCGCCACGCGGCTCGCGCGCGGTTCAGAGGCGATGGGTGCCGACATCCTGGCAACGAACGCGCGCGAAGTTCGCCGGCGCCTGAAGACGCTGCGCCTCGTCTTGGAGCAGTGGGACGCACGACTGGCAGCCGCAGAGAACGATCCGATCATCGGTCGGGTTGACCTAGAGAAGCGTCTCGCTGCCGCGCGCGCGGTGCTTACGGAGAACGAGTGAGCGCAGATCCACTGGCGAAGGGCGCCGATGAAGAGATCCTCGGCATTCCACGTGAGCTGGCACTCCCTGCAGGAGCGTGGACCGGCCTCCGGTCCTTCAGCAGCCCTGAAGAGGGGGAGCGTGAAATCGAGCGGCTCGACGGATTGACCCAGGCGCGCCCGCGGCGCGAACTTGAGTCAGATCCCGCCTGGAAGCAGCCCATCCCGTATGCAGTAGCCCTCTATCGCCCTGCGGGAGCCCCTGCTAGCGATACGCAGCTCTTCTGGATGGATCGCCTCGTGGGCGGCAGTGACAAGCGGCTGCACGGCCGTGCCTCGTTCGGTGTGGGCGGGCACATCTCACCCGGCGACGGTGGCATTCGCGCGGCGCTCGCTCGAGAGTGGGCAGAAGAGGTTGCCACACCAACGCTGCCGCCCTTCACGCCGATTGGACTGCTGAACGATGACGGTGATGATGTTGGGCGTGTGCACCTCGGCATCGTCTTCATTGCGACGTTAGCGTCGCCATCAATTCATATTCGTGAGACACATAAACTCGCAGGCTCCCTCGTTCCTGTGCGCGAGGCGCTCCGTCGCAAGGACGAACTTGAAGGCTGGTCCGCACGTCTCATTGAGACGATCGCAAAGGTTGCAGTAGACCTCTAGCCCGCCCCGTTACGTGCGCGGTATCTTCCCGCTGCGATCCTCCCTCCATGCCTACCTCCGTTGCCTCTACCGCCCTGGTCGGCATTGAAGGGGTTCCGGTCGAGGTAGAGGTAGATGTTGCCCCGGGCATTCCTGCAACACGCATTGTTGGACTCCCCGATACCGCTGTCGGCGAGGCGCGCGAGCGCATACGCTCCGCCATTCGTGCGGCTGGCTACACCTGGCCCGCTCGTCGCATCACCATCAATCTCGCACCAGCAGACTTGCGTAAGAGTGGCGGTTCGTTTGATCTAGCGATTGCACTTGGCATTCTTCTAGCGAGCGGACAGATTCGCCATCGTTGTGGAGGAACGCTGGCTGCGATTGGCGAGCTGGCGCTGGACGGTAGGGTACGCACCGTTCCCGGCGCACTTCCGCTTGCGTTGCCGTTGTTATCGCTCGGCCACCGCGTGTTGCTCCCAGCAAGTATGGCGATGCTCCCTGCGACGTTTGGAGGTGAGGCGATCCCCATTGAGACGCTTGCAGACGCTGCAGCAGCAGTTGATGGTGCGCGGAGAGATGCGCCAGCCCTCTTGGAACGCGTCGCATCGCCACCTGCCAGCGTTGCTGTCTCATGTGAACTTGCGGCCATCCGTGGCCAACCGATCGCAACGCGTGCCATCTTGATCGCAGCATGCGGCAAGTTTCCGATTCTGCTCGAAGGTCCGCCCGGTGTGGGGAAGTCAATGCTCGCGCGCGCGTTACATGAAGTTTTGCCGGACCTGGCTTCATGGGAGCAGAGCGAGGTCGCTGCGATCGCTTCGGCAGGTGGGCACGCTCCTGAGTATTCGTTACGACCACCG
>JBILBX010000104.1:0-3375 GCA_044353495.1 Candidatus Limnocylindrus sp.
CCAGCGGTGCGATTGCGGCACCACCCAGCGCCGAGAGCCCTGTCAGTAAGCCGACGGCTCCTGCCACGCCAGGGGCGGCGAGCGGTTCGGCGATCCCCGTAATCGAGGGGCCAATCACCACCTCGGCAATGCGCAGTGGGAAGACGGGTCGGAGCATGCGCTCGCCAGCGATGGCAAGGCCAAGCACCAAATAGCCCGCACGGATCGTGCGGTCAGCAAAGACCTCGCGGAGCCCGCGGCGGGCCACGTCGAGGACGCCTCCTGTTGGTGGATGAAGCGGCCGCACATCCGGAATCGCCACGATGTTGGCCACGATCAGTACAGCGTTGAGGAGCGCCGCGACCATGATCGGTGCGGCGAGTGAGAGGCCGAGACCGTCAATCATCGCGCCAGCAAGGAGCGGGCCCAGTGCGAATCCCATCGGTGCCGCCGCACTAAAGAGGGCAATCGACCTTGTGCGTGCGTGCTCTGGCGAGACCTCGCGAATCGTC
Source organism: Candidatus Limnocylindrus sp. (assembly GCA_044353495.1). Taxonomy (GTDB): domain Bacteria; phylum Chloroflexota; class Limnocylindria; order Limnocylindrales; family Limnocylindraceae; genus Limnocylindrus. The sequence goes on from JBILBX010000104.1 coordinate 492, forward strand.
GCCAGCATGACTCCGGTGTTTCCAAGCCAGAAGCCGAGGGCGAGCGTTGCGCCGATCAGCTGCCACGCCTCTTCGGCGAGAGCAAAGGCGATGAGGGCGACGAGGGCGATCAGCCCACTGCGCACGATCACCAGCCGACGCGAACGCAGCTCAGCAATGGCGAGCCAGATCGGCACCTGCGGTGCGCCAACAATGAAGATGCCAGCCGTCGCTGCGCCTGACAGCGTTGCGATGTCACGGAGTGGGACCCCGGCCCCTTCGAGTGCGAGTGGGAGATAGGCGTAGATCATGGCAACACCGAAGATCTCGGCGAACTGCACCAGCACATAGATGGTGACGATCCGCTGCCAGTTCAACGGTGCGGTGCGCGGCACTAGAGCTCTCCTTTTTCTACAAGCCCGCGGATCTCTTTGGCTCGCGCTCGAATCTCCTGCCGGACCGGTTCGGCGCGACTCGCCCACGCACGAACCTGCGTTGCCATTCGCGGATTTCGCGCAAATCGCTCTGAGTGGCGATCAATGAAATCCCAGTAGAGGGTCGCAAATGGACAGGCGCGATCTCCTGTTGACTCCTTCGGCGTGTAGTGACACGACGAGCAGTCATCACCCATACGCGAGATGTAGGCACCGCCGCTGATGTACGGCTTGCTCGTGATTCGGCCCAGATCGGCAAATTGGCTCATGGCGACAACGTTGGGCGTAACAACCCAGGGGAGCGCATCAATAAACGTTTCGAGAAACCATGCGTCTACCTCTTGGGGGTTCACGCCAAAGAGGAGCGCAAAGTTACCAAGAACCATCAGTCGCTCAATGTGGTGTGCATGACCGCTGCGGTGCAGCTTTTGCACAACACGACTGACACATGCCATGCGCGTCTCCCCACTCCAGTAGAACTCGGGAAGCTTGTGATTCGCCCCGAGGCCATTGTCACTCTCCCACTCGCGCCAGAAGTCAACATAGGTGTGATGCATGAATTCGCGCCACCCCAGAATTTGTCGAATGAAGCCTTCAATGCTGGAGAGTGGAATCTCGCTGCTGCGTGTCGCGTACTCCTGCATCGCGCGAACGCAGACCTCCTCAGGAGTAAGAAGTCCAAGATTCAGTGCTGGCGAGAGAAGTGAGTGAAAGAGATGATCGTGCTCCCGCGACATGGCATCTTCATAGGGGCCGAACCCAGCAAGACGATCGCGACAGAACGCCTCAAGTTCAGTTAGGGCCTCTGCCCGTGTAATCGGCCAGCGGAACTCCTCTGCGCTGCCAAAGAGGTCGTGCCCTTCGGCTCGCAACTCGCTGAGCACCTCACTAACAGGGCTGGGCACCGTTCGCTGTGGCGGCACGGGCACGCTTGTGCCGACCGCTAGGCGCTCGCGATTCTCCTGATCAAGGTTCCAGGTTCCTCCGAGGGGCTTCGTTGCGTCGCTCTCCTCCATGAGCCAGCCTCGTGCGCCACGAACTCGGCGGTACCAGAACTCCATCCGGAGCTCCTTGCGCCCGGTCCGAAATGCCGCCCATTCATCGCGCGTGGTGAGCCACAGCTCGTTCTCCGTAATTGCAACGGATAGGCTGCTCGTGCTCCCCCACTCCTCGATCGCGGCTCGCTCTTGCGGCTGTGCGGGGTCCATCAGCGTGAGGCTGTCCGGGCGATAACGCGCCTGTAGTTTTGTCAGCGCCGCCTGCACCGTTTCGGCAGCAATGACCTCGGTCTCCACGCCACGCGTGTTCAACTCAGCGGCAAAGGTGCGGAGAGCCGCGACCTGCATGGCAACCGCTTGAATGTGTCGCTTGGCCCGCCGTACTCCCGTAACTTCGATCACGAACACGGGCCGCGCGAAGTGGCTCTCGCCTTCGATGAGTGCGCGCAGTGGCCCCACCTGATCGGTGAGCTGGTCTCCCAGGATGACGAGGTGCGGCGCCTTAGCCACGGCGTTTCCGACAGGCATCGCTGCAGTACTTCACCTCTTCCCACACACGCTCCCAGCGCTTGCGCCACTGGAACGGTCGAGCACACATCACGCAGATCTTCTCGGGGCGCTCACTTGGTGGCCGATGTGGTTGCGTCGTCCGCACCCGCTTCCCGCCGGCCATTACTTTTGCGATGTCGGCTTTAGCGCGGCGCTGTACGCATCAAGCGTGCGCTGTCGTGCCTCGGCGTGATCAACGATCGGGTGCGGATAATCGCGTCCAAGCTCCAGGCCTGCTGTGACAAGCGCCTTCTCATGTGCCCACGGAGCATGAATCGCTGGCGCACTCAGTGCAGAGAGCTCAGGAACCCACCGTCGCACATAGGCTCCATCAGGATCAAAGTTGTCCGCTTGGGTCACCGGATTGAAGATGCGGAAGTACGGTTGCGCGTCGGTGCCACTCCCCGCACACCACTGCCAACCGCCGTTGTTAGCAGCAATATCACCGTCTACGAGATGGCGGAGGAAGTGCGCCTCACCTTCGCGCCAATCAATCAACAAGTCTTTCGTAAGGAACGATGCCGCGATCATCCGAGCGCGATTGTGCATGAAGCCCGTGGCTGCAAGCTGTCGCATCGCCGCATCAACAACAGGGTATCCCGTCTTGCCGATCTTCCACGCTGCAAGCAGCGTTGCGTCGGTACTCCACTTGATTGCGTCATAGCTCGGTCGCCACGCGCTGCGCGCCGCATGTGGCGCATGCCAGAGCACCTGCGTGTAGAAGTCGCGCCACGCGATCTGGCTCACCCAGAGTCGTTCGCCGGATCGCTCACCTTCGCGCTCTGGCGGTAGTGGGAGTTGTCGCGAAACAAGTTCGCGCGGCGAGAGGAGTCCGATGTGCAGCGCCGCCGAGAGGTGACTCGTGCCAGTGGTATCGGCCAACGTGTTTCGGCGTTTCGCATACTCGCCAACGGATTTTCGCCA
>JBILBX010000013.1:0-10719 GCA_044353495.1 Candidatus Limnocylindrus sp.
CCGTCCATGATGTCGAGATGGATGCGGTCAACACCCGCCGCCTCTGCCGCCTGTACCGCCTCGCGGAGTGCGCCGAGATCAGCATTCAAGATGCTCGCAGCGATTTCGATGCGTGCGCCGCTCATGCCTCACCGCCAAGTGGCCCAGATGGGGCGATCGGCTGTGCGGTGCGCTGCCCCTGGAGGGCGGCTGCGCTCGCAGCTACCAGCAACTCGCGTCGACGGGCAACGGCGATCGGCGTTGGAGCGCCAGCCTTCTCAGCGGCGAGCTGGCCGCATGCGGCGCCAGCCTCGCGACCGCGATTGCGGCGCACGGTGACGGTCAGGCCAGCAGCGCGCAACTGGTTTGCGATCTGTTCGATTCGCTCAGGCTTGGACTCTTGCCACGGGGTGTGCGCCACGGCGTTCATGGGGATCAAGTTAACGTGCGCGCCGCTCTCTCGGAGCAGTGAGGCAAGTGCCGCTGAATCTTCTGCTCGATCGTTGATGCCGTCGATCATCGTCACCTCATAGGTGGTGCGCCGCCCGGTTGCACGAGAATGGGAATCCGCGGCAGAGATCACCGCCTCAACCGGCCACTTGCGGTTAAGGGGCACCAGGAGGTCGCGGAGCGGGTTACGGGCTGCATGCAGGGAGACCGCAAGGGTGATCTGTGGGCGCTGCTTGGCGAGACGCTCGATCCCAGGCACGACGCCGCTGGTCGAAACGGTGATGCGACGCTGGCCAATCCCGCCGCGCGCTGGATCAGTCAATCCATCGATTGATGCAAAGACGGCATCGATGTTCTGCAGTGGCTCCCCCATCCCCATGTAGACGACATTGGTCAGTTCGCGATCTTCGGTGCGAAGGATCTGGCGCGCGATGCGCACCTGGTCTTGGATCTCGCCGGCGCTGAGATTGCGAGTGAAGCCGAGCTCCCCCGTTGCGCAGAACGGGCAGCCGACGGCACAGCCTGCCTGACTCGAAACACAGACGGTGGCACGCGGCCCTGAGCCACGGCGTGGATCGGCGGGCGAACGCATCAGCACCGCCTCGACCTTCGCCCCATCGGAGAGGGTGAGCAGCAGCTTCGTCGTGGCGCCATCTTCGGCCTCTTGTCGCTCAACCTCATCAAAGGCACTGAAGCGAATCTCGTTCGCCAGACGCTCTTGGAGCGGCTTGCCGAGTGTGGTGACCCCGCTCCAGGAAGTGGCCACAGAGCGCCACGCCCCATCAAGAATTTGGGTAACCCGGTACGACTCAGCTCCAAGGTCGTTAACCCGCGCCGCCAGTTGGTTCACGTTGAGGTCAGAGAGGCTGAGAGGCCGCTGCGATCCTCCGGTCGTCTCGGTGGTCTTCATTCGGCGATTCTCCCATGCGCGGCGAGTTCTCCTTGGCGCCCTCGTGCGAACTCCTTGCCCGTCATGCTCTTGCCGCCAGCGGGGGTCACGCGGTCGAGGCGAACTGTTCCCCCGGCGAGGCCGAGGAGCAGCGCGTCGTCACGCAGTGCGAGGGTCCCTGCGACGAGTGAGGCGTCCCGCTCTACCGCGCTGATGCTCGACAGAATCAACCGATCAGCCACACCTGGGATCTCAACCCAAAGGCCTGGCCATGGCTGATATGCCCGCCACATGCGCAGCACCAATTCGTACGAGGTCTGAGCCCCAACCCGACCATCGGCACGGGCGAGGCGCCTCGTCTGCGTTGCACCATCTAGGCGCTGAGGGACTGCCGCCTCACTCCCCTGTAGCCACGTCGCCAACGTGTCGGCGATGCCCAGGGCGGCGAGTTCGGCCAGCTCCACTTCCAGATCTGCGGCGGTGACCGCTGGACGCGTTCGCAGATGCTGCACGGCGATGATTGGGCCTGTATCCACCCCTTGATCCATCACGATCGTGGAGACCCCGGTCTCCCGATCACCAGCAAGGATCGTTGCGGGGATCGGGCTCGCACCGCGATGGCGCGGCAGGAGTGATGGATGCAGGTTGACGATGCCGCGTGGGTAGTGATCGAGCAGCGCCTTTGGGATGATCTGTCCGAAGTCTGCGAGGAGTGCTCCGTCTGCACCAATCGATTGAATTCGTGCAGCTTCCGCTGCATCACGAACCTTCGCGACGTGTTCAACTCGCAGTCCCGCGCCGCTCGCCCAGGTGTCGACAGGAGTCGGCAAGAGTGCACCGCTTCTGCCGGCGGCGCGTGGTGGCGCGGTCACTACCGCAAGGATCTCAAACCGAGGGTCCGCAGATACGGCGCGGAACGACGGGACCGCGAATCCGCCACTGCCGAACAGGATCAGGCGACTACTTGTGACTATGTCCTCGCAGTACGTTGCGGCGCCGCGCAACGACGGCCGCTTCAGGGGAGCCATCTGGCTCTTCATCGTCGTCTTCATCGACGGCGATCAGCTGATCCATAGAGTCGAGATAGTCGATGTAGAGGGTGCCAGCGAGATGATCGAGTTCATGCTGCACGGCGCGTGCTAAGAAGCCATGCTCGCTGAACTTGTACGGGCGACCGGTGCGGTCCTGCGCCTCGACCCAGACGCGCTCTTTGCGCGTGATCTCAGCGACGTAGCCAGGGATCGAGAGGCAGCCCTCTAGATCCGTTTGATCGCCTGTGTCCCGCACGATGCGTGGATTCACCAGCTCATAGGTCTTCCCCTTCGCCTCGACAACGGCAACGTTTAGGGGTTCGCCAAGTTGCGGCGCGGCGAGACCAACCCCTGGCGCGGCGCGCATCGTGTGGGCAAGATCATCGAGCAGGGAGTGCAGCAGTTTGCCGAAACTCTCAACAGGCGCGCCTGGAAGACGCAGCCGTGGGTCACCGAGGAGCAGGATCGGACGAACACTCATGGCGGGATTCTAGCAAGCGCTACAGGAGCGTCTCTGGGTCCACATCTACCGTGAGGTCGCGCCCGCGGATCAGCGGCAGGTACGGCTCAAGGTCCAAGGCCCGAAGGATCAGATTCTCCCGCCATCGCCCAGCCCGCCGTGGCACCCAGGCGGGAATCGGTCCGAGGATGCGCGCCCGATCATCGCCCGCCGCTACAGCAGCGGCGCGGAGGGTGGCTGCCAGGCCCTCAATGCTGCGCCGCGCGCCAGCAGCGGTTGCCGCCGCCGCACTCACCTTTACGGTGCGGAGGAACGGCGCGCCGCCAGCCGCCTTTCGCAGCCCGATCTCGCGGGCACGCCAGGCATCAACGCTCCCCCCGCGGGCGATCTCCACCGCCGCCGTGATTGCGGGGTCCTCGGGTCGATAGCTTTGGATCACCGCCACACCCGCATGCGCACCGCGCCCGAGTCGACCCACCGCCTGTACAACAAGAGCTACCGCGCGTTCCGCCGCGCGTTCGTCGGGGAGAAGAAGTCCCGTGTCGGCGGAGACGATACCGACGAGCGCCAACGCTGGTAGGTCGAGGGCCTTCGCCGCGAGGGCCGTGCCGACCAGGATCTGCGTGCGGCCACTGCGGAACGCGTCGAGGATGCGATCGCCGGAGCCGATAGCAGATGCCGCGTCGGCGTCGAGTCGGTCAACGATCACGTCGGGGAGCGTCGCGCGCACCTCCGCCTCGAGGCGTTCGGTGCCACCACCAAGCGCACGAATGCGTGCACCACCGCAAGAGGGGCAGCGAGTAAGTGGCTCCGCTGCAATGCCACACCCGTGGCAGCGCAGCAGCGATCCGGCGCTATGCAGCACCAGCGGTCGCTCGCATGAGGGGCACGATTGTGCGGCGCCACAATCGCGGCAGAGGAGGGCCGAGGCTAAGCCACGACGGTTAATGATCAGGAGCGCCTGTTGCCCCCCGGCCCAATCGAGCGCAGTTAGGCGCTCAAGCAGCGCGCGGCTCATCATGCCGCGCCACCCGTCGGCGAGCTCTTGCCGCAGGTCAATCACCTCAACGAGTGGGGCCGGAGTACGTCGAGTCAGCGTGAAGCGACGCCACCCCTCAATCTCGGCGCGCGCCAACGATTCAATCGCCGGGGTGGCGCTCAAAAGAAGCGTTGCCGCGCCAGCAAGGCGTGCCAACTCGCGCGCCGCATCGCGCGCGTGCAGCCGCGGCGTGCGGTCTGATTTGTAGGCGCCCTCATGTTCTTCGTCGATAACGACGAGGCCAACCTCATCACGTAGGGCACCGAGCGCAACGCGCGTGCCAACAACAAGGTGTGGCCCTGGCTCAAGGAGGCGGTCATGTGCATCAAGACGCTCACCAGCACTCAGGCCCGAATGGATTAACTCAGGCGCACCGCCAGCCGTGGCGAGCATGTCTGCAGCAATCGCTACCTGCGCCGCCTCTGGCACCAACCAGAGCACGGATCGACCTGCAGCGATCATCCGCACCGCCGCTTCGGCTGCTGCACGACTCTTGCCAGATCCGGGCGGGCCATCAATGAGGATCGTCTCCCCTGCCGCGCTGCGCTCGCAAGCAGCGTTGGCGATCTCGCTCTGCACTTCTGTGAGGTTGATCTTTGCCCTCACTGCATCAAGCGCTGCACTCCGCCGATCAGCATGTCGGCGCTGAATGCGCCGAACCTCAAGCTGAACAGCGCCAGCATCAGCGAGTCGTCGCGCGGTTGGGAGACCTCCAGGGAGCGTGCTTGCCGCGACCCAGGGATCGCCGCTGCGTGCGGCCGCGGTGAGCTGCTCCACCGCGGCAACCTGTCGGCTACCGAGACGCATCGCCTCCAGGACCGCAGGGGCAGCATCGGCGATCAACGAGGCGAAGGTGGTGTCAAGACTTTGCGCACCGCGACGCACGAGTGACCAGCGTCGCTCCGCCTCCCCGGCCACCTCCAGTTGTCGGAGGCTCTTGAGCGTTGCCGCTCGTGTCTTGCCGCGTGCACCAGTGAGACGTTCGACAGCAACCCACTCTGCGCCAAGGCCGATGCGCGCAGAGGCTTCGCTCGCCTCCCCCACCCTCCGTGCCTCCAGAACGACTGCATCCAACATGCCTGCAGGGAGAAGCGATCGCACGGTGGTGGCGATTGGCGCGGCCCAGCGCGCAGCTATGGTCTCCGCAAACGCCATGAGGAGCGGGGTGACAAGTGGTTCAGCGCCAAGCCGGCCCTCAATCGGCTTGAGCTTGATTCCTGCGGGAGGTAAATCGTTCGGATTGAGTGCGACGACAATGCCAATCGCACGCCGACCACCAAACGGCACGATCACGCCATCGCCGACCGTCGCATGGACTCCGTTGAGGGCTAGATAGTCATAGAGCCGCTCGCCAGGCGCCCCTGGCACATCAACGGCGACGCGCAGGACCGTGGTTAGCGTCAGCGCGTGAGGCTCAGCGCCCCCCGTCACACCGAAATCCGGCGCTCCGGGTGCTTCGCACGCTCGGCGAGGACAATCTTCTCGACCTGAGCCGCGGCCTCCTCGGGATAGCCAGTCTCGTTCAACACCAGGTAGTCATACTCCTGCGCGCGTTCCATCTCCGTAATCGCATTCCGTGCACGCGTCACCAGCTCATCCGCGGTCTCCGTACCTCGACCGGCAAGACGCTCGGCCAGTGCTTCAGGAGACGGGGGTGCCACAAAGATCAGGAGTGCTTCAGGGATGACCTTGCGCAGGCTTCGTGCCCCCTGCACATCAATCTTGCACAGTGCATCTTGCCCACGAGCGAGTGCGCCGCGCACCTCTTCGCGTGGGGTGCCGTATGAGCGGTCGTGCACCGTGGCCGCCTCAAGGAGTTCACCCGCAGCGTTCAGGGCGTCAAACGATTCACGACTCTGGAAGTGGTAGTGCACGCCGTCCATCTCACCCGTGCGTGGCGGTCGCGTGGTGCAGGTAACGACGTAGTGAAAGGTCTGGCCCACTGGGCGGCGGCGCAGCTCATTGATGATGGTGTCTTTGCCCACGCCGCTCGGTCCTGAGATCACGATCACCTGGGCGCCTGGTGCCCCGACGCGTCGCTGTGGCTCCATCACCCCTCCCCTCTGCTGGAGTGCAACCGTAGCGCATCAAGGGGCGCCTGCAGATCAGCAGGCAGCTCAGCCTCGAGCCGCATCAAACGTCCATCTCGCGGATGGGCAAAGACGATCTTCCACGCGTGAAGGAAGAGGCGCGTCGTTGCATCGGGACCGCGTCGGCTCGTCCCATTTCCATAGGTAGGATCTCCGGCGATCGGGTGCCCGATCTCCGTCAGGTGCACACGAATCTGATGGGTGCGACCGGTGATCAGGTCCACCTCGAGCAGCGTCCAGCCCGGGAACCGCTCGCGCACGCGATACCCCGTCGTCGCCTCGCGGCCGCCTGCAACCACCGCCATCCGCTTCCGCTCATTTGGGTCTCGGCCGATGGGCGCTTCAATGCGACCCAGTTCGGCTGCGACCGAACCTTGCACCAAGGCGAGGTAGGTCTTCTTGATGCGCCGTGCCTTCAGCTGCGCCATCAAGCTCAACTGTGCAACGTCACCCTTGGCAACAATGAGGAGCCCGCTGGTGTCTTTATCGAGTCGGTGGACGAGCCCGGGGCGCGCAACGCCAGCGATCCCTGGCAGCTCTTCGACGTGATGCAGTAACGCGTTCACGAGCGTTCCCGTTGCGTGGCCGGGTGCAGGATGCACGACAAGCCCAGCAGGCTTGTTCACCACAACGATGTCCTCGTCTTCGTAGACAACCGTCAGGGGAATATCTTCCGCGAGCAGCGTCGTCTCGCTCACTGGGGGGATAACCAGGTGCAGCGTCTCTCCTGGAACCAGCGTGGCACTGGCACGAACAATGAGGCCGTTCATAGTGAGATGACCCTCAGAGATGAGTCGCTGAACAAATGAGCGCGAGAGCCCGCTTCGATCCGCGACAAATCGGTCAGCTCGCTGTCGCGCCGCCTCTGGCGGGATCGGTAGATCTAGCTCACGCGGTTCGCTCATATGCGCACCGTACTACGGGAGCGCCACAAGGTATCCACGAGCAAGATCGCGATGCCGAAACTGATTCCAGCGTCGGCGATGTTGAACGTCCAGAAACGCAGGCTCCCTACCCCGACATCAATGAAATCAAGCACGTAGCCGAACGCCACACGGTCGATCAGGTTGCCGATCGCACCGCCAATGAGCAGGCCAACACCAACCGTGAGGGGCGATACCCGAGGGAGTTGTTCGCGCTCGTGATAGATGACCAACGCAAGAATGACTCCAACGCTGAGAAGGGCAAGAAGCGGAGCACTCCCCTGCACCATGCCGAAGAGGCCGCCACGATTCTCGCCACGAATGATCTGCAGATACGAGCCAATCAGCTGATACGGGGCCGCAAGGTCCATGCCATCGACCACCACCTTTGAACCGCGGTCTACAGCGATGACTCCGAGTGCAATTAACCCAAGGGTGGCCCGCCTCATCCGGCTGACCGGCGGAACGAGAAGGCGGTGGCGCCAAAGGAGAGCTCAATCTCGTCGGTCACTTCACCCGCAGTCGCGCCAAACTCAATTGAGCGCGCACCGACGCTCTGCGCGAGCTGTTCTGTGTATGGGACGAGCGACTTCGCTGACTCGGGGAGGTAGAGGCTGATCGGATCGCCGATTCGGAGACCCGTGCGCTTGCGCAGATCCTGAACGGCGCGAGAGAGTTCGCGGACGTCTCCCTCTGCGATGAGTTCGGGGGTGAGAGCAGTCTCGAGCTCCACAACAAGGCCATCCGCTTCGGCAACAAAGCCACCCTCTCGAGGAATCGCCTGAATCTCAATCTCGTCTGGCGCAAACTCAAGGCCCTGAATTCGTACGGCACCACCGGGGAGGAACTCAACATCACCTGAGCGGGCTGCGGCGAGAACAGCCTGCAACTTGTCGCCGAGCCGCTTCCCTACCTTTGGCAGCAGCACCTTTACCTTGCGCTCAAAGAGACCGGAGGCATCAGTCACCGGCTCAACTCGTTTTACGTTGAGCTCGTCGGCAAGGATTGCGAGGAGCTCCGCGTGTGGCGTGTCGCCACCGAAGACGACGCGCGCCAGTGCGAGTGGCTGCCGAGTGCGAATGGCGGCGGCGCTGCGCACCGATCGCCCGAGCTCGGCGGCGCGAATCACCCGGCTCATCGCATCCTCGAGCGCCTGATCTCGCCAGCCTTGCACACGCGCCGTCGGCCATGCCTGTAGGTGGATGCTCCCCGTTGCGCCGTCGGCTACGAGATTGGTGTACATCGCGTCGGTGAGCATCGGTGCAATCGGGGACGCGGCTTGCAGCAGGGTGAGCAAGGCTTCATGAAGAGTGGCGAACGCATCATTGCGATCTGCCTCACTAGTGGAGAGGTCAAAGCGGTCACGTGAGCGGCGGAGGTACCAGGTGGAGAGCTCGTCGATCCCCGCCTCGAGGCGTGCGACGGCCGACTGTGCGTCGTAGTCACGGAGCCCCTTCTCCACAGTTGAGACGAGATCGGCGGTGCGGCTCAGGATCCAGCGATCCATGGCGCCCCTCTCGGCCACCTGGCTTGCTCCGGCACCAGGGCGCCAGCCAGCGCTGTTCGCGTAGCCAATGTGGAAGGCGTAAACGTTCCAGAGCACGAGTAGCTTGCGGCGCGCCTCATCCGCGCCGTTCCAGCCGAAATGCACGTTCTCTTCTGGGCGCGAACCGGCGAAGAGCCAGCGCATCACGTCGGCACCCATGCGGTCAGCCGCCTCATCGAATTCGATGGAGTTTCCCCAACTCTTATGCATTTGCCGGCCATCTTCTGCAAAGACAAGGCCGTAGCCGAACACCGTCTTCGTTGGCTCGCTCCCAACCATGACGGTTGACATGGCGAGCAGCGAGTAGAACCAGTTGCGGAACTGACCAGGGAAGCTCTCCGTAATCAGGTCTGCAGGGAACCAGCGCTTCCAGTACTCAGGGTCGCTGCGGTAGCGCAGCGTGGAGAGCGAGACGATACCCGCGTCAAGCCACGGATTCCCGACGTCGGGGACGCGCTGCACCTGACCGCCGCACTTTGCGCAGGCGATGCGTACCTCGTCAATGTACGGACGATGAGGGCTATGCCCAGCGAGGACCTCTAGCCCTGCAACGGCGCGCCCCTCAAGCTCCGCTCGCGATCCAAGCACTTCAACAGCACCGCACCCTTCGCACTCGTAAATTGGCAGCGCAAGCCCCCAATAGCGCTTCTTGGAAATCATCCAGTCGCTCATGTTGCGCAGCCAATCAAGCTCGCGATCGTGCCCAAACGACGGGAGCCACGAGATGTTGTCGACGACATCCATGATCTGATAGCGCAGGCTCCCCGCCTTCTCGGCGGCAGTCAGCTGCTCACGTGGCTTCTCATACGTTGCACCCATGCTGATGAACCACTCATCAACGAGCCGGAAGGCGAGCGGCGTTGCGCAGCGCCAGCAGTGCGGATACCGGTGCGTGATCTTCTCTCGACGCAGAAGGCTGCCGCTCTGCTCAAGCGCAGCAAAGACGAGATCGGCGACTGCGAGCCAGTCCTTACCGCTGAGATCGTTGAATCCCGGAAGGTAGGTGCCACTCTCGTCAATTGGCGCAATCATCGGGAGGCCTTCGGTGATGCAGAGGGCATGGTCTTCGCTGCCGCATGCTGGGGCGATGTGCACGATGCTCGTCCCCTCCTCGGCGCCGACATCACTCCACGAGATCACGCGGTGCGCGGCACCATCTGCGCCGAGTGCCTCGGTTACGGCTGGTGCAGCATCAAACGTTGCGCGATAGCGCCACCCAATCAACTCGCTCCCCTGCTTGGTATCAAGCACCTTGGCGCGAGGGGCACCGCCACCCAGTGCGGCGACGCGGCGCGTTGCGCCGATCCACATCTTTCGTCCATCAAATTCCACGAGTTCATAGGCGAGCGTTGGGTTTACTGCGGCGGCGACGTTGGCTGGAATCGTCCACGGCGTCGTCGTCCAGGCTAGGAGCTCTTCACCAGGCCGATCGACGAGAGGGAATCCGAAGTAGGCGGAGGGGTCATCGCGATCGGCGTACCCTTCCGTCATCTCGTGCTGGCTGATGCCAGTGCCGCAGCGTGTGCACCACGGCATGCTGTCGCTCCCCTTATAGAGCCAGCCTCGCTTGTTGCATTCCGCAAGGAAGCTCCAGATCAGATCGTTGTTCTCATCTGAGAAGGTGAAGTACGAGCCACCAATATCGGGTGAGCCGAGTTGTCCGATGAGCGCCTCTGGGGCTCCACGCACCGCTCCAGCGGCGCCAGCAATCTCCATCTCACGCTCTGGTGCGTCGCTCAGAGCGTCGCGCAGGCGCAGGAGATCAGCCGGGTCGTTCCAATCCATCCACATGCCGAGTCGGATTGACTGCTCGGTCTGTCGAGCGGCGTAGGTGAGCACGCGCTGCTTGCAGAGTCGGATGAACTCCGCCAGGCCACGCTCTTCGATCTGTCGCTTTGAGGTAAGTCCGAGCTCTTTCTCAACGTTCACCTCGACCCAGAGGCCTTGGCAGTCAAACCCCTGCTGCCAGCGGAGCTCGTGTCCGAGCGACGCACGGAAGCGCTGGAAGAGGTCCTTATAGGTACGACCCCAAGCGTGATGAACGCCCATCGGATTGTTTGCGGTGATTGGGCCATCAAGGAAGGACCACGGTTCGCCGCCGGCCGTCTGCGCGCGAAGGCGCTCAAATGTCCCCTCGGCACGCCAACGCGCCAGCATCTGGTGCTCCAGGCTGATCAGGTCGGGTTTCGAATCAACAGGGTTGAACATTGGGAGGAGCGTGCCACGCCACCCCTGACATGGCAAACGGGGGGCACCCCCCTTCTCCGCAAGGCGGTATGGTTCCCGTTATGAGCCAACCGACTGAGACTCCA
>JBILBX010000105.1:0-3334 GCA_044353495.1 Candidatus Limnocylindrus sp.
ACGATGCGATCACGAACATTGAGATCGTGCAAGAAGTTCTGGCTAAGGCGCTTCTTGGCCGAATGGCCGTCTACGCGGCCACGGCTCGGTGCCTGGCGATACTTCGGGCTCATGCAGGCACCGCCGTACCGATGCGCCACTGCGCATGAACCTCGACGCCCGCACTTGGATCCTGATACGCACCTCGTTCGTTGCGCAGGAGCGCCTCACCGGCAGCACCGATCATTGCGGCATTGTCGGTGCACCACTTCAGCGGCGGAACGACGAGAGTGCGGCGCTCTTCACTCGCAACGCTGGCGAGTGCATCACGGAGCGGCCCATTGGCCGCCACTCCCCCGCCAACAATGAGTGAACAGTCTGGGTTGGCACGCAGGGCACGCTGTACACCTGCACGCAGCGCGCCGACGATGGCCTGCTCCGTTGCGGCGGCGATCGTGATTGCAGCCGCTTCAGGAAGTGGGTGCTCTGCGAACTGCCGTGTGAGCGTGGTGGCGCGTCCTGGACTCTGATCGGTAAGCCCACTCGCGACGAGCGCCTGGCGAATTGCCGCCGTCTTCACCCCACTAAACGAGAAGTCGTACGGACCCTCTGTCTTCGCAATCGGCAGCGGTGCAATTTGAGCGCCACGCGGCGCCTTCGCAGCCAGCGCAGAGAGCGCCGCGCCGCCAGGGTATGGGGCGCCGAGGAGGCGGGCAATCTTGTCAAAGGCCTCACCCGCTGCGTCGTCAATCGTGCCGCCGAGGCGCTGCATGGCCCCATCGCGCTCGATCCGCACGAGCAGCGTGTGCCCGCCAGAGACCACAAGGCCAATCGCAGGGAGTGTTGGTGCCTCAACCACTGCCGCCTCGCGGAGCCAGGCGGCGCGGAGGTGACCCTCAAGGTGATTCACGTTAAGCACAGGGAGGCCGCGCGCCCACGCCCAAGCGCTCCCAATACCGGCACCGACGAGGAGCGATCCGACGAGGCCAGGTCCGGTCGTCAGCGCTACCCCCTCGATCTCTCCGGCAACTCCGAGCCCCTGAGCCTCCTGCAGCACCTCGCCCAGAAGGCGCGGCAGCCACTCATGGTGAGCGCGCGCCGCCACCTCTGGGATCACGCCGCCGAACGGTGCGTGGATCGCCGTTTGGCTCGCCACACGTTCCGCGAGTACTTCACGACCGCCGCGCACGAGGGCGACCGCACTCTCGTCGCAGCTCGATTCAATCGACAGGAGCAGTCGCTCACGCATGGGCAAGGCGCTCCGTAGCGCGGGTGCGCAGTGCAGCTTCAATCTCCAGTTGAGTTGGGCTTTCAAGCTCCGCCGTGGTCATCACCAACGCATCTTCGCCGTTATCGTCGTAGTACCGAATCCGTCGACCGACTTCAGCGAAACCGAACGACCGATAAAGACTCTGGGCCTCAACATTTGACACACGCACGTCCAGCGTTGCTACGCGTGCACCACCCCGCCGAGCCTCCTGGAGTAGCTCAAGGAGTAGGATCGTCGCGACGCCAGTTCGGCGATTGGCAGGAAGCACGGCCATCGTCGTGATATGTGCCTCGTCCACCATTAACCAGATGCCACCGAAGCCAACGAGCACACCATTGATACGGGCACCGACATAGCGCGCCAAGCGATTGGTCGTTAGCTCGGTGGTGTACGCGCTGGTAGGCCACGGTGCTGTGAATGAGATCTTCTCAATGACGGCAACCTCGTCAAGGTCAGCAACGGTGAGTGGTGCAAGTACTGGCGCGCGCATCACTGCCCCTCACTACCGCGAGCAGGTGCTGGATAGCGCAAAGTGACATGCACAACGGCGTCACCAGCCTCGCGAACAAGCGCGCATGCGGCGACTCCGCGGCTCTCCTCGTGCGCAAAATGTGGAGAGGCAGACTCCCGAGAGACGACGAGCGCGCCGCTCTCCGAGACCTCAAGCGATTCACGAGTTCCGAGCGCAATCGAGAACGATCGCTGCGCCGCCTGCCAGATGGCGCGATCTGACGAACTTTCGCGCAGCGGGATCGCCAGAGCCGTGGCAATGCCAACTGCAGCGGAGGCTGCAACACGAGTGCCGCTGTAGCTTCCGGGTCCGTTCCCTACGACAACATCCGTGAGTGCGGCGCGTTCGGCCTGATCGGGGGCGAGGCTGCTGATGCGCTGCAGTAGTGGCTGGTCATAGAGGTAGTCCTCCGCTACGCACACGAGTGCCCCCTGATGATCCTCAACGATTGCGACGATGCAATAGCCAAGGGACCCGTCGAGGACAAGGGATCGCCGACTACCCACGATCGCCACCACTCGTGCCGAACACGTCATCAAGTGCTGCGCGGAGTTCTGGCCGTGCGCCGCGGATTACGGCGGAGCGTGTGCCTTCATCGGCGGCCGCCGCGAGGTGAACGCACAACACGTCGGCGCCCTCGGCTCCAAGCCCCGCAAGGTGCTCGGGCCACTCGATCAGGGTGACGCCGTGCTGCTGTCGCTCATCGATGAGCCCGGCGCGCAGGGCATCACTCCCTGGAGGGAGTCGATAGGCATCGACATGCCAGATCGGCAGGTCGCCACGGTGTTCAGAGATCAGGATGAACGTTGGTGAGGTCAACTCTGGCTCTGCATGCAGTGCGGCCCCAATGGCCCGAGCGAGCGTTGTCTTGCCGCTCCCGAGGTCACCAGAGAGTAGGACCCGATCACCGGGTCGGAGGGATGCGCCGATCGCTGCGCCGAGCGCCGTCGTTGCATCAAGGCCACGGAGCGAAATGGTGACGACGCTCACGCGGTAAGGCGCTGCAGATCACCAAGGGGGAGCGCGACAAGATCGCCGTTGATCTCGATGGCACCTTGTGGATCGGATGGCTCAAGGTCCGCGAGGCCACGCCATGTGCCGTAGGAGCCCGCCAACGGACCGCCGATCACAACGGTGTCCACAACGAGACGCTCCCCTCCGCGCTGTGCCGCAGCGGTAGTGAGGCCGGCAGGGTGCCGCTCAAGGCGAACATCACTCTCGTGCAGCGCGTGGAGTGCCTTCCCAAGCTCGGCGGCCCACTCGTCACTCTCGCGACGCCCACCGAGGATCAGAAGACCAAACGGGGCTGGTGCAACACCTGCAGCGACGCGCCGATCAATTGAGGCGCTGAGCGCCTCGCGCTCGCCATCACTGAGGCTTCCGACCACAAGCCCGCGAATGCCTACGGCGCGGGCGCGCAGCACGGTTTCAGGGGATACCGAGACCACCGCCAGGATTCCCGCTTCGTGTGCCGCAGCCCACCCGCGACTATCGGGCTCTGATGCCGAGAAGTGCAGGCGCCCCTCTACCTCGTCGCCAAGCAGAAGGCGCCCACCAAGGCCGCCCGTGGCGCT
>JBILBX010000106.1:0-3327 GCA_044353495.1 Candidatus Limnocylindrus sp.
ATCCCGTTGCACCGGTGAGAAAGACTCGTGCCATACAACCTCCCAATTCGCTTCGAGGACCTCTTCGGGTCGCCGCTCTACTCTATGATGCGCCGATGTTTGACGCACTGCTCGCGGGTGTATTCGCCGGGTACGCAATTGCCGTTCCTGTCGGCGTGATCGCCGTACTCATCATTGAGACGGGGATGATGGGCGGCCTCCGCCGCGGCTTTGCCGCTGGTGCTGGTGCGGCGACGGTCGACCTGCTCTTCTGCTCGCTGGCGCTCGTGGTGGGGGGCCTCCTCAACCAGCTCCTCGCCGTCGCCCTCGTGCCGCTCCAGGTCCTCTCGGGTGGCATTCTGATCTCAATTGGAGTCAGCGGGCTCCTCTCGCTCCGCGCTTCGAGCACCAGGGCTGATGCCGCCACCGATCCGCGGGTGCGCGGGAGTGCGCGGGAGCTCTACCTGCGCTTCATCGCCCTCACCGCCATTAATCCCGCAACGATCCTCTACTTCTTGGCGCTCGCCATCGGGCTCCCGGGTCTGGGTAGTGATCCAATGAACGCCGTCGCCTTCACCCTTGGCGCCGCGGGGGCAAGCCTCTCGTGGCAACTCTTGTTGGGAGGGATTGGCGCGGCGGCGGGTCGCATTCTTCCAGAGCGCGCGGTCACCGCAACACGCATCGTTGGTCAGATGCTCATTATCGGATTCGGTGCGAGCATTGCCGCAACGGCTCTGCGCAGCGTCGCTTAGCCGATCACCACGTTGCGCTCCGCAGCGAGATCGCTGCGCAGCGGGCGATCAATTAGCACGCGAATGCGATAGCGAAGCGAGAGGCCCGCGCCGTCAAACACGGGCGGTGCGTCGTTTGGGATCTCAAACGTAATCTCACTCCCTTTCGCAAGGTCGCTCGTTTGCAGCTCTGCGGCAGCAATGCGCACCGGAAGTGATTTGCTGAGGTCGGCGTAGAGTTCCACGCGTGCGCCGCGACCACCAGAGGCGCTCGGCCAACGAACGTTGACCTTCAAGGCAGTACCTGGTGCGATGGGTGGTGCTGGATCCACATCCATAGAGACCTCGCCCTCAGACCAAGCGGCCATCATCGCCGACGGGCCGAGCGAAAGCACACCCGACCGCAGCAGATCTGGATTCTGCGCAACGTCGATCACAGCCGCCACGCGCTCGTCGGCGCCTGCGGCGATGTCCCACTCAACCTGCAGCGTCCAGACCACCATGTAGGCACCAAGATGCAAAGAGGGTGGTCCAAGTTTTGGCGCGGGCGCAAGCATCGTGAGGTCAATCTCATCATTTGGGGCGAGTGTTGCTGGCACGGCGATCTCGATGAGTGGCACGTTGGCAATCTCCGTGGCAAGCACTTCGATCCATGTTGTGGTGTGCTCCTGATCGCCCACCTTCTCTGTGTGCGATTGCGTGACCTCGCGAACGAGATACCCCTTGAGGGCAACGCGCGTTCCGCGCGCCTTGATCTCTTTGGCTGCACGAACGCGGAGACGGGCATGGATCTCACCGCCAACGAGGCTCCCTGCGCGAACCTCGATGCTGCCGGTGAGGCCGCCTGTACAAGGTGTCAGAAGTTCAGCGCCGGTGAGGAACGCGAGTGGGTGTGCGCCATCGCGCGCGGCGAGTGTCTCGCCATTCAGGCGGTCGAGCGGGGCTGGCAGTGAACCTGTCTTGCCGAGTTCGTGGTCTCGTCCCGACACGCGCCAGAGGTCGAGGAAGCTGTTAGCCACGTGCAGATCCATTCGCTGTGGCGGTAGCAAGAATGCCCGCCATCTCCGCCGCATCACGCGCAACCCAGGTTGGGCGCTGCGCCTCGGGCAGGTCGCCGATCTGCACCGTACCAACGCCTGCGCCAACGCCGGTCATCAACAGAATGGAGCGACACCCCGCCGCATTCGCCGCAGCGATGTCGGTCGCGGGAGAGTCGCCAATCATGATCGCGTCGCGAACCTCGCTCCCGTCGAGTGCCGCCGCTTGCAACAGCAGATCGGGGGCGGGCTTACCAATCGCGGTCGCGCGCACCCCAGTCGCCGCCTCCAGCGCCGCGACGGCGGCACCAGTGCCTGGCACCAGCCGACCCGGATCGGGGTAGTTGGCGTCGCGGTTCGGCACGATGAGCGGCGCTCCAGCGCGCACGGCGTCGGTGGCGACGGCAAGGTCGTGCCAATCGGCCTCGCGGTCGAGGCCCACCGTGACCGCATCAACCCCCCACACCGCGAGTGACTCTGGCCCATCGAACTCGGCGGTGCGGCAGGCGTCGAGCCCAGCGTCGCGCAGCTCGGCGGCGAGACCCTCTGCGCCGTAGACCAAGATGTGGCGATACCCCTTGTCGACAAAGTGCTGCGCCACGGCCGATGCGGCAGTGACGATGCCGTGTGTTGAGAGCGGTGCACCACACGCCTCGATGCGTGAGCGATACTCAACGCGGCGCAGGAAACTGTTGTTGGTGACGTAGATCACGCGATCGCCACCGGCAACACGTTCCGTGAGGAGCGGGCCGACGCCAGGCACCGGCTCGCTGCCGCGGTAGACAACCCCGTCAAGATCAACACAAAGGAGCATGCGGCGATGGTAGATCAGGAACGCATCACCCTTCGAAACGCGAAGCGCCTGCTGGTAGACGGCAACAACCTCGTCGGCGGCCGCGATGAGGGGCGCCTCAACAACCTCGAGGCGACGCTGCGCCGGACCATTACCCCCGGGGTCGCGATCGAGGTCTTCCGCGATGGTGGGGCGCGTTCCGCTGACGACAAGATCGTCGAGGCGATTGGCACACCCGATCCTGGCTCGGCTGACCGTATCGTTGTTGTGACCGATGACCGCGGCCTTGCCGCACGGTGCACGGCGCTCGGTACCTCCGTGGTCAGCGCCCGCTACTTCCGCGACGCCATTGGCGGTCCACCACGCACCCCAATCGCCGGAAGCGGCGCACGCCCCCCGAGCATCGGCGGATCCGGCCCGCGGCGCGCGGCGCCGAGTAAAGATGAGGGTGACTCCGAGCGACGCTGGCGACCAGGGCGCGGGGCGACCGCGAAACGCGGCCCCGCAACGCGTCCGCCGCGCCCCCGCTAGGATCAAAGCATGAGCGAGATTGCCGCAGGTATTGCCGAGTTCTTCGCCTGGATCAGCACGTTCGTCCCCGCCCTTGTAACGCCGGACTGGGCCGCTCTGATCGGGCTCCTCCCACTCTTTATCGCCCCGCTTGTGCTGCTCTGGCTCCTCTCTACGGGTGGCATCTGGACGCTGGTCGGCATCACCAAGCGTGGCGCGCAGCTGAAGGTTGGCGCACCCCTCCCCACCCCCGCCCCGATCGGTGCCGATGGGCGAC
>JBILBX010000107.1:0-3319 GCA_044353495.1 Candidatus Limnocylindrus sp.
GCGATGAGGCGAAGGCGCTCGCCGCTACAGCTGCCACGCAACCGCCACCCGGTCCCGATGTGACCGCCGGCTCACCAGAGGGTGCCTAGCCCCTCCCCCGCTTGCGCCACCTACGGACTACGAAGCCGCGGTGAGTCCTCGGGCCAGTGCCGCAGCGAGCTCAGTCGACCGCCCGCCCCCCATCACCAAGACCACTGTCCCTGGGGTGATGCTCGGAAGCAGGGCAGCCGCAGTCTCTAGGACGGTCCCTGGCGCCGTTGCAGGTGTCCCTATCGCTGCGATTCGTTCGGCAAGATCGGCCGCCGAAACGCTCGTTGTGTCGAGGTCTCGGACGGCGAAGATTTCTGCGACCACAACCCGGTCTGCCGAACTGCACGACTGGGCGAGGCCCTCAAGCAGCGCAGCGGTACGGTGGTACGTGAGCGGTTCGATTGCCAGCACCAGCGTGCGACCCGGATATCGCTGACGGACAGTTTCCATCGTGGCATCAATGGCGGTTGGATGGTGGCCATAGTCGTCAAGAACGGTGATCGAGCCGTGGTCATAGCGCACCTCCATGCGACGCCCTACGCCCCCAAATGTGGCAAGTGAGTGCGCAATCCCGTCGACACTTCCCCCTGCACTTGCCGCGAGCGCGGCCACGCCAAGGGCGTTTGACGCGTTGTGTGCACCGAGAAGCCCGATCGGGAGTGGGCGATGGAGCAGTTCGCGCAGTGCTGGAGCCGTAGTAGCGGCTCGATCCGAAAGGTGCGTGATGGTGATCGCGAAGCTCCCCTCACCGCGTGGTGTCACCTCTGCAGCAAGATCTACCATCTCTGCGCCAGCGGATGGTGAAGTTGAGAAGGTGTAGCAGTTACCGCCGCCGACGGTGGCGAGCAGCACTACAAGCTCAGCGCCGCCCGGGTCTCCAGCATTGATGAACACTACGCCGCTCTTGGCGGGATAGCTCACCCACTGTGCAAACGTTGCAACAGCAGCCTGACGATCAGCGAAGATATCGGGATGATCCCAGTCGACGTTCAGAATCAACGCACGGTCCGCGTTGTAGACATCAAAGTTGCCGCCGTATTCGTCTGCCTCAACGACAAACCCTGAGCTGCTGCCGATACGAACAGGCGCACCCGTAGGTGTGCCGAGCTCTTCGCCGAGTGGGCCGCCAACAAAGGCGGAAAGATCAATCCCAGAACGCGTCAGAGCATCGAGCACCCACCCTGTAGAGGTGGTCTTTCCGTGGGTGCCGGCAACGCCAATCAATAAGCCACCACGCGTCGCCGCGGCATCAGCGATGACCTGCTGTACAGAAACCGCGTGAGCGCCTGCCTCCCGCGCCAGGAGCACCTCTGGGTGATCTGGCTGGGTGCTGGTGATCGCCTTCGAGATCGCCACCACACTGTCGGCGTGCAGCGCTGCGCACACCTGGAGCACTTCTGGGCTGTCGGAGGAGCCAACGGGAATCCCTGCGTTTTGAAGAATCGCTGCAGACTCCCCCGCCAGAGCCTGGTCATACCCCGAAACGCTCACCCCGAGCGCTTTGGCATGAAGCGCCGCCGCGAGTGCGGCTGTGCCGCCAACGCCAATGATGTGGAGTCGCAAGCCAGGCCGGAGCGGCACCCCCCCTCGCGAAGGCTCCAAGCCAGCAGTGATCTCGCTAATTGGGCGCGTCACAAGCTACCGATAGTTCTCAAACTGCAGCGGACGCTCAACATCGAGGTCTTTGAGGCTCGCCATAACCTCTTGGAGTTCGTCACGAGACTTGCCGGTCACACGTACTGCCTCACCCTGGATCTGCGTCTTCACCTTCGGGAAGGTATCGCGAATAAATTTGGCAATCTTCTTGGCCGCCACATCGTCAAGGCCCTTGCGCAGCTTGACGTGGACACGGAGGGTGTCTCCGCCGGCCGCCTCAGCCTTCCCCCAGTCATAGGTTCGCAAGTCAATGCCACGCTTGACCGACTTTGACTCGAGGATGTCACGGAGCGCCTTCAGGCGAAGATCGCCATCAACTCGGATGATCAGTTCGCCCTTCTCCTCTTTGATTTCAGCGGTTGCGTCGCGAAAATCGTATCGCGTGGCGATCTCCCGCCGCGTCTGGTCAAGTGCGTTCTTGAGCTCCTGCTCGTCATACTCCGATACGACGTCAAATGAGTTGTCGGCTGCCATGCGCTACCTCCTTGAAGATTTCTGCACCTGCCCCGTACTGAGGAAGGCATATGTTTCGGCCCCTGTGCCGCTCCCAAGTTCGCTTATGGTACGTCCGTTGAGCGCGATGAGGAGGGCGGAGTAATCCCCGCTGCGGATCTCGATGCGCTTCTCGCCCGTAAAGACGAGCCGCGCGCCAGGGGCGATGGTCTTACCTGAAACCCCAATGGTCGGATCAAGTTGCCCGTCAATCCACACGCGGATCCAGGTGGAGAGGGAGCCGCCGGTAACGCTCACTGTGACGCCGCTAAAGGAGACGTCTACCGTGCGAGTGGCCTGGCCGAGCACCCCGTCGGCTGTGGTGATGCTGAAGCTCAGGGTCCACCTTCCTGCCGGAAGGGCGATTCCCCCTGTGGCGACCCCACTCGCATCACTCGTGATCGTGGCGGTGATGAGCCCCCCTGCGGTGTCCGTCGCAGCGATGCTGATTTCACTGTTGGGAGTCGTTTCGAGTGCAATCGGCACGTCAGCGTTCTCTATGGAGAGATTGACCGACGGCTGCGTTACGGTGATTTCGGGGGCTACCTTATCTGGAAGCGCCACAACGAACACCCGTGCCTCTGTGGCGCTCGATTCGCCGCCGGTACCAGGCTTCACGGCGCGAGCGACAACCTCAGTGCGGCCAGTGCCGAGAGGAACAAGGAGGCTCCAGATCCCGCTCTGGTCGGCCTGCGTTGTTAATCGCGCTCCCGCGCTCGTGTTGATCACGATGCTGGCGCGCGCATCTGCCGTCCCCGCTATTTCATATGAAAGTGTCCCCGGCTCGAGGTTGCTGACCGCCTCAACCGGATAGGTGATGGTGATTGCGGGCGGCAGAACAAAACGTAGGAGCTGCAACACCATGAAGCTACTGATCAGCAGCACGGCGATGCCTAGGCCACCAAGTGCCAACACCCCCCTTGTAGAGCGGATGATGCTCGGCCGGAGGGAAACGAAGCGCTCCATTGCCGAGCTTCCCCGTTGCGAGCCTACAGGCGCAGGTACATCTTCACGAGCGGACTCCCCTTGCCACCCCGCTGCGACTGTGGCTGGGTCGAGCCCAAGATAGGCGGCGTAGGTGCGGAGTTGCCCGAGTGCGTAGATGCGCGGTGGAAGCTGGCTGTGATCCTCACGCTCAAAC
>JBILBX010000108.1:0-3296 GCA_044353495.1 Candidatus Limnocylindrus sp.
GGTCGACCTCTTGGATGGCACCGTCGACGGTTCGGCCGCGTTACTCTTTGGTGTGGTCGCACTCATCGCTGCGATCTGGGCCTTCTACATCTTCCCGCGCCGCGACCTCGCCGCGCCGAACTGATCCACGTCGCGCAGTTGCGCGACGTTGGCTACACAATCCTCGAGAAGAGTTCGTTGCTCAGTAGTCGGCCGCGCAGCGTCAACTGAATGCGTGATGCATCATTCGGATGTGGTGCGAGGAGTCCGTTCGATTCGCCCCACGCGAGTACTTCGCTGAACCCATCGCGCACCGCGACGTCGCGCTCCACGCCACGTGCCATGCGCAGCGCAAGCACCAAGCCTTCAGCGGCACCAGCAGCGCCGCTCTCGGCAGGTGATTCGCCGCCGGGTGGGAGCTCGCCCTGCTGCAGCGCCGCTTCCCACGCATCGAGGTTGGCGGAGTTCCAGCGGCGTGTGACGCCATCGAAGGCGTGGGCGCCAGGTCCAACGGCGGCAACACTGGCGCGCTCCCAATAGAGCGTGTTGTGTCGCGACGCGTGACCTGCGGTCGCCCAGTTGCTGATCTCGTACCAGTCGTAGCCTGCTGCCGGGAGGCGGCTGTTGAGGTGCTCGAGCTCGAGTGCGCCGCGCTCCTCGTCTTGGGCGGCGGCGGCACGTTCGCGCCAGGCGACGGCACCCGCGGGGGTGGCAAGGCGGTCGTCGCCCGCTTCGTCGGGGCCGAGGCTGAGGGTGAGGGCGTAGACGCTCAGATGGTCAGGGGCGAGGGTGATCGCCGCGTCAAGGCTCGCCGCCCAGGCGTCGAACGGCAGATCTGGCAGGTCGGCGAGCAGGTCCATCGAGAGGCTGGCGAACCCTGCCGCGCGGGCGGCCGCAACCGTTGCCACCACATCGTCGGGGGTGTGTCGCCGGCCAAGGGAGCGGAGGGCGGTCGTATCCATCACCTGCACCCCAACGCTAAGCCGCGTAACGCCAGCCTGAACGACGCCGGCCAAGTCACCGCGTTCATCGCCGCCCGGGTTCGCCTCAAGGGTCACCTCGGCGTCTGGAGCCAGCCCGAAACGATCGCGAATGCGTTCGATGAGAGAGGCGAGGCGGTCGGTTGGTAGGAGCGATGGAGTGCCGCCTCCGAGGTAGAGCGTTTCAAGTGGCTGACGATTCGCCGAGCCGAGGCTGCCGAAGGTTTTATCGGCGAGTTTCGCGCGCAGATCGATCTCTTGCTCAATGGCGTTCAGATAACCGCCCATGCGCGACCGTGGGCCGAATGCAGCGGCACCTGCCACCACGACAAAGTCGCAGTACGGACAGAGCGAACGACAGAACGGAACGTGGAGGTAGAGACCGCGCGGTGGCGCGGGCTGCGCGCCGGTCGTCACGTTAATCGGCGTCGGTGCGCAAGACGGCGAGGAAGGCCTCTTGCGGAATCTCAACGGAGCCGACGCGCTTCATGCGCTCCTTCCCCTCTTTCTGCTTTTCGAGGAGCTTCTTCTTTCGCGTGATGTCACCGCCGTAGCACTTCGCCAACACGTTCTTGCGAACGGCCTTTACCGTCTCGCGTGCGATCACCGTGCCACCGATTGCCGCCTGAATCGGCACCTCGAACATTTGGCGCGGAATCAGCTCTTTCAACTTGGATGCAAGATTTCGACCCGATCCCTGTGCGCGATCGCGATGGATGATCGTGCTGAGCGCGTCGACTGGCTCGCCGTTCACCAGGATGTCGAGCTTGACGAGTGGTGCAACGCGGTACTCAGACTCGGTGTAGTCGAGCGAGGCGTAGCCCTGCGTGCGGCTCTTGAGCTGATCGAAGTAGTCCACGATCAGTTCGGCGAGTGGAATCTGGAAGCGCATCACGACGCGCTTCTCGTCGAGATACTCCATGCCGTCGAAGATGCCGCGCTTGTCGGTGGAGAGCTCCATGATCGTGCCGATGTACGTCGACGGGGTTACCACCGAGGCGGCGACCCACGGCTCACGGATCTCGTCGATGTGGTTCGGGCTCGGCAGCTGGGCAGGGTTGTTGATCAGCATTTCGCCCTTGCCGCCGCTCAACATGACCTGGTACTTGCAGGAGGGGGCCGAGGCGATCAACTGCAGGTTGAACTCACGCTCGAGACGCTCCTGCACGATCTCCATGTGCAGCAGGCCGAGGAAGCCACAGCGGAAGCCGAAGCCGAGGGCGGCGGATGACTCCGCCTCAAAGGTGAAACTGGCGTCGTTGAGGTGCAACTTCTCGAGCGCCTCGCGCAGCGCCGGGTAGTCCTCTCCGCTGAGTGGGTACAGACCGGCGAAGACGAGCGGGAGCGCCACCTGGTAGCCAGGGAGCGGTTCGGTGGCGGGGGTGGTTTGCGATGTGACGGTGTCACCAACACGCGCATCGCGCACGCTCTTCAGTCCAGTTGCGATGTAGCCCACTTCACCTGCGACCAGCTCTTGCACGGGCACGTGTTGCGGTCGGAAGTAGCCGAGCTCCACTGGGACACAGGTCACACCAGATCCCATCATCAGAATCGGATCGCCCGCCTTCAGTCGCCCCTCTTGAATGCGGATGTAATTCACCACACCCTTGTACGTGTCGTAGTGCGAATCGAAGACGAGTGCGCGCAGCGGTGCATCGAGCGGACCGCTCGGCGCGGGAATACGCGCGACCAGCGCTTCGAGAATCTCCGAAATACCGATCCCCGATTTTGCGGAGGCGAGGATCACCTCTTCGCGCGGGATGGCGAGTGAGTCTTCGAGTTCACTCATCACCGCCTCTGGGTCGGCGGCAGGGAGGTCAATCTTGTTCAACACCGGAATGATCACCAGGCCGAGCTTCATCGCCAGGTGCACATTGGCGAGCGTCTGCGCCTCGATCCCTTGGCTCGCATCAACAACGAGAATCGCGCCGTCGCAGGCCTGCAGGCTTCGTGAGACCTCGTAGGCGAAGTCCACGTGCCCTGGGGTGTCGATCAGATTGAGGCCGTAGGTGAGCCCATCCTTCGCAACGTAGTCCAGGCGCACGGCGCGCGCCTTGATGGTGATCCCCTTCTCGCGCTCCAGGTCCATGGAGTCGAGCATCTGCGAGGTCATCAACCGGGCCTCGACCGTGTGGGTCGCCTCGAGCAGACGATCGGCCAGGGTCGACTTCCCGTGGTCGATGTGCGCGATGATGCTGAAGTTGCGCAGTCGAGACTGCGGAATGGTGCTCATGGGCTAAGGATCGCACGCTCTCGCCCGTGCCGCCGAGGGGCGCCTGCAGAGGAGCGTGGCGGAGCCTCTGCTACGATCGCCCGACGGCTCAACCGAGCCCCATT
>JBILBX010000109.1:0-3290 GCA_044353495.1 Candidatus Limnocylindrus sp.
AGGTCGAGGGTGCGCTCGGCTGATTGCGCGAGTCGAATGATGCCAACGCCGAGGCGGAAGTGGCCGGTCTCGCGATCCTGCTCAACGAGGCCGCGGCGCTCGAGGGTTGAGAGGAGTCGGCTCACCGTTGACTTATGAAGGTCGAGGGAGTGCGAGAGGTCGGTGACCGAGGCGGAGCCGTCGGCGTCGGCGAGGCAGACCAAAAGCGCGGCGGCGCGGTCAACGGAGCGGACGGCGGCGTCGTCGGCGCCTGGCGCCCCTGCGCCGTTGGCGTGCTCATGACCCTCGTCGGGCCCCTGAGCCGCTCGTGCGCGTGCCTGTTCACTACTCATCAGTTGGTGCTCCTCCCTTGGGGGCGGATGATCCGCCCGCAGGGCGCTCTCGTCAATGGGAGCCTTGATTCGTGCTCAGCGCGCCGCGCGCGGCACCCCTACGATGGTGGTCACAGGGGGCACTGCCCCCGCGGCGAGCACCGAGGGGGTTCCATGGCGCAGGGGGGTCGAACAGCGATCATCGTGGGAAGCGGCTTCGGCGGCCTCTCCACGGCCATCCGCCTCCTCTCCGATGGCTGGCAAGTCACCATCCTTGAAGCCCGCCCCGAGATCGGCGGCCGCGCCTCGCGCATTCAAGAGGGTGGCTACACCTTCGACACTGGCCCATCACTGATCACCATGCCTTGGCTCTTTGAAGAGGTCTACGCGGCAGCGGGCGAGAAGATGTCAGATCACGTCACCCTGCGACAGCTCCAGCCGGGTTATCGCATCTTCTGGACGGGCGAAGATCGCCACTTCGACTTTGGCAGCGACCGCGAGCAGCTGCTCGCCGAGATGCGAAAGTTCTCCAACGACGACGCTAATCAGCTCGAGGCGTTCTTGGCCGCATCGGGCGCGATCCACCGCGAAGGGATCCTCGTCTCTGGTCGCCAGAACTTCTTGAACCTAAAAGACTTCGTCAAGCTTCTCCCAACCATGGCGCGACTTGACGCGATCCGCTTCCTTGAGGGATGGGTCGGCAAGTTCTTCAAGGAGCCGCATGTGCAGCAGGCGTTCGGATTCCACTCGCTCTTTATCGGAGGCGATCCGTCGCGCGTGCCGGCCATCTATTCGGCGCTCGCCTATCTGCAGATTGCCGACGGGATCTGGTACACCGAGGGCGGCGTGTACAGCATTATTCAGTCGTTCGGCAAGATCATCGCCAAGATGGGTGGAACCATTCACACCAACAGCAAGGTGGATCAGATCTTGCATCGCAACGGGCGCGCAACCGGCGTGCGAACCTCCGATGGTGTCGTACACAACGCCGATCTTGTGATCTACAACGGCGATGTCACGGCGCGCAACGCGCTGCTCCCCGACGCGCCTGATGCCTTCCCATGGCGCTTCCGTCCGCTGCGCACCACCATGTCGGCGCACATGATGTACCTGGGCACCAACAAGAAGTTCGAGAAGCTCCTCCATCACACCCTCGTGGTTGGTGACGATTATCACGGCTTCATCAAGGACGTCACCCGCGAACGTCGTATGCCACGTAGCAACGCCGTCTACATTCATGCGCCATCGCGCACGGAGCCCGAGATGGCGCCGCCAGGTGGCGACTCCATCGCGATCCTGCTCCCTGTACCGAACCTGCGCTCCGGCGATGACTGGACCGAGGCGGAGCCGCGCATGCGTGATCGCACCCTGGAGTGGCTCGAGAACTGGGGCCTGCCGGGCCTGCGCGATTCGATCGTGGTGGAGCGCTCGTGGACGCCACTCACCTTCCGCGACGAGCTCCTTGCTCCAGACGGCAACGCCTTCGCCGTCGAACCATCGCTGCAGCAGTCGGCCTACTTCCGTCAGCCGAACCGCGACCGAGCCATCGCCGGCCTCTACTACGTTGGCGGCGGGACCCACCCAGGCGCGGGGATGCCAGGGGCGCTCCTCACCTCACAGGTAACTCAGGATTTGATCCGTGGCGAC
This sequence comes from Candidatus Limnocylindrus sp., assembly GCA_044353495.1. Taxonomy (GTDB): domain Bacteria; phylum Chloroflexota; class Limnocylindria; order Limnocylindrales; family Limnocylindraceae; genus Limnocylindrus. The sequence continues at coordinate 1,959 of JBILBX010000109.1, forward strand.
TTCCCTGCCCCATTCACCTCGCACGCTACCGGGCCGACCGGAAATCTCGTTCGCCCGTAACCGCATGACCCCCCAGCGCGATCCGCGCGTGGCGGCTCTCCTTCCCGATGCGCAGGCGACCATTGATCGTGTTGCGCGCAGCTTCGCCCTTGCGGCGCGCTTCCTGCCGCGCGAGGTTCGCGACGACATCAACCTGCTCTACTTGGCGCTCCGCCGACTTGATGATCTGGTTGACCTTGAGGCGCCGAGCGGTTCGGCGCAACGTGCCGACGCCCAGCAGCGTCTCGCGGCAATTCGCACCTGGATCAACACAGGAACGATCGACCAGGCTGGCGGCGATGAGTTGGCGATCTTCGTTGATCTGCAGCGACGTACCCCATCGCTCCCAATCGATGCGATCGGCGCCTTCCTCGACGGCATGGAGAGCGACCTCGCCGGTCCGAGCATCGAGAGCGATGCCGATCTCGATCTCTACTGCTATCAGGTGGCGGGCACCGTCGGTCGCCTCATGGCGGCGCTCCTCGGGGTGCGCGCAAGCGACGCAGCAGTGGCAGATCGCGCTGCCCGCGCCCTTGGGGCGGCGATGCAGCGTACGAACATCTTGCGCGACATCGATGAGGATCTCGCGAACGGGCGGGTCTACCTTCCCGCCACGGCGCTGCGACGAGTCGGTCTTGACCCTGCAGCCGTGAGTGGCCCAACATCGCTTCGCGACGGTGATCGACGCGCCCTCTTTTCGGCGGAGATCGCGCGAGCTGATGCTGAGTACGAGGTTGGTGCTGCTGGGATCCGCCACCTACAGAACGGCGGCCGCTCCATTCGCGTGGCGGCAAACCTGTATCGCGAGATCTTGCGGCAGATTGAGCGCGACGGCTTTGGCGTGCGACGACCGCACCGACCGGTGGTGGGGCGAGTTCGTAAGGCCGCTGCGCTCTTGCGCGCGATGGGGGCGGCGTAAGGGGTCTCGTTACCTCAGTGCGCGCGGGCGTAGCGCGCGAGGAGTGAGAGCGAAACCACGACGATCGCGGTGCCGAGGAGCTGGATCGGCGTGGTCACATCGTTGAGGAAGATCACGCCACCAATCAGCGCCACCACGGGTACGAGCGTTCCAAATTGGCTCACCGTTGTGGTTGGAATTCTGCGCGTTGCCTCGAGATACAAGATGAAGGGGGCTGCCCCGCCGAAGATACCGGTGGCGATCGTTACCGCCCACTGAATGTCGTTTGCAGGGAGCTGCGGATCGCCGCTGAGGATCACCACTCGAATGAACCAGACGATCGCCGAGGCGACGGTGGCGACCAAGAGTTGGAGCGCGACGAGCGGGAGTACGGG
>JBILBX010000014.1:0-10362 GCA_044353495.1 Candidatus Limnocylindrus sp.
CCGTCGGCACGATCACCGAGATCTGGGATCACTTCCGGCTCCTCTACGCGCGCGCCGGCACCCCGCACTGCCCAAAGTGCGACCGCCCAATCAGCCGCGTCTCACTCGACCAGATCGTCGAAGAGATCCTGAAGCTCCCTGACGGCACGCGAATCCTCGTCCTCGGCCCACTCTTGCGCGATCGGAAGAGTGAGGGAGAGCGCATGTATGAGGCGGCGCGCAAGTCGGGCTTCAGCCGTGTGCGTGTTGACGGGATCCAGTACGACTTGGGTGCTGATGATCTGCCGAAGCTCGACAAGAAGAAGCGCCACTCCATTGAGGTCATCGTCGATCGATTCGTCGTCCAGCACCCAGTCGATGAGAAGGGGAAGCCGCTGCCGATCCCTGATCGGAGCCGACTCGCCGACTCGGTGGAGACGGCGATCAAGTTGGGAGAGGGGCTCGCCATCGTGGCCCCAGCACCCGCCGAGAAGGAGAAGCCCTCGTTTGAAGAGCGACTCTTCAGTGAGAAGCTCGGGTGTGCGTACGACGGCACGGTCATTGATGACCTGCAGCCGCGCTCGTTCAGCTTCAACTCCCCACATGGCGCCTGCGAGACGTGCACCGGCCTTGGCTTCCGCCTTGAGGTCGATGAGGAGCGCGTCATCGATCCAGAGAAGTCGGTGCTCAACGGCGGCCTGATTCCGTGGTCCCGTTCGCCCGAGGGGAGCTGGTACTTGAAGGTTGTTACCGCCGCAATGAAGGCGAAGAAGTGGAATCCAAAGACACCGCTCGGTGATCTGCCAAAGGGTGCGCTCGACTATCTCCTGAACGCAGCACGTGAAGACCGCTTCACGGTGACGTACGAGAACTCGAGCTACACCAATACCTATAAGGCTGCGTTTGAAGGAATCATCGCGAACCTTGAGCGTCGACACAAAGAGACTGATTCAGAGATAATGCGCGCCGAGATTGAACGCTACATGGTCAGCAGACCTTGCCCCGACTGCAAGGGTCGTCGCCTCAAGCCAGAGATCCTCGCCGTGCGGGTCGACGGGCGCAACATCGCCGAGGTGGCCTCCATGCCGATCGGCGAGCTCGTGCCGTGGATCAACTCACTCTCCAAGGCGCTCGGCGAGCGCGAGCGCACGATCGCCAAGGCCGTGATCAAGGAGATCAGCGAGCGTGCCGGCTTCCTTGTTGATGTTGGTCTCGACTACCTCACCGTTGATCGCTCTGCAACGACACTCTCGGGCGGCGAAGCGCAGCGCATTCGCCTGGCAACGCAGATCGGCTCACGGCTCGTCGGCGTCCTCTACATCCTTGATGAGCCATCCATCGGACTACATCAGCGCGACAACGCTCGGCTAATTGCAACCCTCATCCGACTCCGCGATCTCGGCAATACGGTGCTCGTCGTGGAGCATGACGAAGAGACGATTCGCACCGCCGACTGGGTCGTCGACATTGGGCCGGGCGCAGGAGAGATGGGCGGACGCTTGATCTCAAACGGCTCATTCAAGGACCTGCTTGCAGCGAAGGATTCCGTGACCGGCGCCTACCTGCGCGGTGACCGCTCCGTTGCAGTCCCAAAGACCCGCCGTAAGGGGAGCGGCAAGGCGATCATCGTCAAGGGTGCACGTGAGCACAACCTTCGTGAGCTTGACGTCGCCTTCCCGCTCGGCGAGTTTGTTGCCGTGACTGGCGTCTCTGGAAGTGGCAAGAGCACCCTCGTCACCGACATCTTGCAGAAGGCACTCGCGCGCAGGTTGCACGGAGCGAAGGAGCGACCAGGGGCGCACGACCGCATCACGGGCCTGGATGAGATCGACAAGGTGATTGAGATCGATCAGAGCCCAATCGGCCGTACGCCACGCTCGAACCCCGCCACCTACGTCGGACTCTTCACACCAATCCGCGAGCTCTTCGCCGCCACACAAGAGGCACGTCTGCGCGGCTACTCAGCTGGCCGCTTCTCCTTCAACGTGAAGGGCGGCCGCTGTGAGACCTGCTCTGGCGACGGCATCTTGCAGATTGAAATGCAGTTTCTCCCCGATGTGTATGTGCCGTGTGAAACGTGCCAGGGGAAGCGCTACAACCGCGAGGCGCTCGAGGTCACCTGGAAGGGGATGACGATCGCCGATGTCCTAGAGCTGCAGGTGGAGGATGCCCTTGAACGCTTCTCCGCCGTCCCAGCGATTCGCAATCGCCTGAAGACGTTGAGTGAGGTCGGGCTCGGGTATCTCCGCCTCGGTCAGGCGGCGACCACCCTCTCGGGTGGTGAGGCGCAGCGCATCAAGTTGGCCACGGAGCTCGCCCGTCGATCAACAGGCCGCACGATGTACATCCTCGATGAGCCAACCACCGGGCTGCACTTCGCGGATGTTGATCGACTCCTGCATGTGCTGCATCGCCTTGTAGATGGCGGCAATAGCGTCATCGTGATTGAGCACAATCTTGATGTGATCAAGACCGCGGACTGGGTGATTGACCTTGGGCCGGACGGCGGAAGCCGCGGTGGCGAACTCATCGCAGAGGGGACACCTGAGCAGGTTGCCAAGGTGAAGCGCAGCCATACCGGGCGCTATCTGACCCTTGCGTTGAAGGGTGAGCCGATCCACTCGCTGGAGTAGCGATGGCTGAGTCTCTCCTCCCTCGACACGCCGATCCAGCACTCGACCAGGCCGGACTACGCGCCGCCCAACTGCTGGAGCGCATCCTTGATGAGCTCGTTGATGAGCGTGCCCGCGCCAGATTCCTGCCATACCGCGCCTGGACAACGCAGCTCCGCGACGCGCACGGCGTCGCCTTACGAAAGGGCGTCGTTGCAGTTCGCGCTGCACTCGGGCCAGGAGACGGACTCGCCGACATCGCCTCTGGCGAAGCGGTGATTGAGCTCCGCGAGGCGCTCGACGAGATCCTGCGCATCTTGAATCGCCGAGAGGCACTCCGTGGTCGAGTCGGGTTGCGCGATGGCGCCTGAACGCCTCCCTGCACCGAGAGTCCCTGACGCGATCGCGGCGGCGTTGAAGGTTCTGCCCGACGCCCCAGGCGTCTACCTCTTCTCGGATAGTGCTGGGAAGATCATCTACGTCGGTAAGGCAACGCATCTCACTCAGCGCGTTCGCAGCTACTGGCAGGCGGGAGGGGAGCCAGGCGCACACCGCATTCGCGACGCGATCGCCGAGGTTGCCACCCTTGACTGGACGGTCACCGATTCCACCAAAGAGGCGCTCCTGCTTGAGGCCACACTCGTACGCCGGCATCTCCCGAAGTACAACATTCGTCTTCGTGACGATCGCAGCTACCCCTACATTCGCGTCACTGCCGATCCGTATCCACGTGTGGAGCGCACCCGCCGTCTCGTACGCGACGGGTCGCGCTATTTCGGTCCCTACGCCACACCAGGTTCAGTGAACGCTGCCATGGAGGCGATCAAGCGCCTCTTTCAATTCCGTACCTGTGAAGTTGCGATTAAGCCGATGGAGCGCGCGCTTGAGCGCCCCTGCCTCCTCTACGACTTGAAGCGTTGCCAAGGACCCTGCCTCGGCAACATTCCCGTGGCCGAATACCAACGTGAGATTGATGGGGTGCAACTCTTCCTTGGTGGTCGTTCCCGAGCCGCCATCGCCATGCTCACCACACGGATGGAGTCTGCTGCGGAACGCGAGGCATTTGAAGATGCTGCGCGCATTCGTGACGCGGTGCTCTCCCTTGAGACGACGTTTGACGAGCAGAAGGTACCGACCTCAGGTCGAGCAGATGAGGATGTTCTCGGAATTGCGCGGCACGGACGCCACGTTGCGATCGCCTGCTTCCAAATCCGGGACTCAGCACTGGTTGGTCGCGATGTGCATCGGGTCGAGGCGGGGGACTCGGGCGATGCAGAACTCCTCGCAGGCTTTGCCGCGAGCTACTACGCACGCGCAGGGGAGATCCCACCCTCGATTGCGACTGCTACCGAGGTGAACGATCCCGAGATCCTTGAGTTCCTCTCGGCACGCCGAGAGGGTCGCGTTGAGATGCGTGTGCCGCAGCGAGGAGACCGGGCACGAATCGTTCGGCTGGCCGAACGTAATGCAGAGGAGTGGCTGATTCGCCGTGAGGCCGAAGAGGACGCCGACCGTGAGCGTGCCGACGCTGCGCTCTCCGCGCTCGCCGTGGCGCTCAGCCTTGATGCGTCGCCGTCGCGCATCGAGTGCGTTGATGTGAGTACTATTCAGGGGGCATTCACCGTCTCGTCGCTGACTGTTGCGCAAGAGGGTCAGCTGGCGCCGAAGGAGTACCGCCGCTTCCGCATCAAGGGCGTGACCGGGCAGGACGACTTTGCGGCACACGCCGAAGCGCTCACGCGCCGTTTCGCCCGATCGGTAGCGGATGGAACGCAGCGGAGTGGCGAGGCCGAGTCGCGCGCATGGAGCCTTCCAGACCTGCTGGTGATTGACGGCGGTCGCGGGCAGGTTTCTGCTGCGGCTGCTGTGCTTGATACCGCCGGCTTAACGATTCCGCTCGTCGGTCTCGCCAAGGAGCGCGAAGAGCTCTGGCTGCGCGACGCCTCCGCGCCGATCCTTCTGCCGGCCACCGATCCGGGGCTACGCCTCTTGCAGCGACTGCGCGACGAGGCGCACCGGTTCGCCATCGGGTATCACCGCACGCTGCGCAGTCGGGCGGCGACGGCGAGCCGGCTCGACGGCATCCGCGGACTCGGCCCAACGAAGCGCAAGGCGCTCTTGCGTCGGTTCGGATCAGCGGCAGGAATCGCCGCTGCGCCCGTGGAGGCGCTCACCGAGGTTCCAGGGGTAGATCACGCTCTCGCCGCACGGATTCTCACGGCTCTCGGCGCGGATCGCGGCTGAGCGGGGCTGACGCGCGCCCCTGCTAGGATTCTCGGCAATGCGTAAGTTCACCCCGTACCTGATCCTGGCTACAGCGCTTCTGGCGTTGGCTATTGACCTACTCCCAAATCTCAGCCTCCCCGCGGGCGGCACATCCGGTGGCACGCGCCTGATTGAGACCAAGCTTGGCCTCGACCTGCGCGGTGGGCTTCGCGTGGAATATCAGGTGCAGCCAGTTGACGGCGTCAGCGCCACCGCTGCAGATCTCGCCACTATCCGCGACATCATCGAGCGCCGCGTTAACAGCACGGGCGTCTCTGAGCCGCTCGTCCAGACCCAAGGCTCCGACCGCATCGTGGTTGAGCTACCAGGCGTCACGAATCCTGATTCCATCCGCGCCCTGCTCGGTACAACCGGTCGACTTGATCTTGTGCCGCTTCCGCGCGAGGTCTACGGCTTCTTCAACACTGCGACCGGTCAGCCTACCGACGGCGTAAAGCCGGTACCTGGCGAGGGTGAGACGCTGAGCGACACCACGCTGAAGCCGCTCTTCTCCGGCGACCAGATTGAGTCATCAGCGGTGCAGATTGACGAGTCCGGACGTCGTGTCGTCTCGTTCAAGCTGAAGTCGGAGGGCTCAGAGCTCTTCGCCACCTGGACGAAGGCGAACATCGGCTCCTACTTTGCGATCGTTCTCGACGGCGCTGTGAAGTCCGCCCCGTACATTCAGAGCGCGATCACCGGCGGCGAGGCACAGATCTCGGGCCCTGGCGCGAGCGGATTTGCCGTCGACGAAGCGGCGAACCTCGTCACCATCTTAAAGTTCGGCTCCCTCCCATTCCCGATCGCAGAGATTGGCGTCACAGATGTGAAGGCGACCCTTGGCGCATCCTTCCTCGGCCAAGCGCTCTTCGCTGGCGCTGTCGGCATCTTGCTCGTCTTCCTCTTCATGCTGATGCACTATCGCTTGGCTGGTGCGGTCGCCAACGTTGCCCTTATCTTCTATGTGATCATCGTCTTGGCAATCTTCCGGCTCGTTCCCGTCACGTTGACCCTCGCTGGAATCGCCGGCTTTGTCCTCTCCATCGGCATGGCTGTCGATGCGAACATCCTGATCTTTGAGCGCACCAAAGAGGAGTTGCGCATTGGGAAGGGGATCGTCCCTGCCGTCGAGGCCGGGTTCAATCGTGCGTGGAACTCCATTCTGGACTCAAACGTCTCGAGCCTGATCACTGCGTTCATCCTCTTCTACTTCGGCTCGTCAACGATTAAGGGCTTCGCCCTCGTTCTCATCATCGGTGTGCTCTGCTCGCTCTTTACCGCCATCACCGTGACGCGTTTGATTCTGCGAGCCGTGATCGCGCGGAAGCGCTTCTCCTCGCCGTATCTGTATGGAGTAGCGAAGGGCGATCTCGACGCACTCGATCGGGGGGCCTTGCATGGATAAGATCATCGCGCGCAAGCGCTGGTTCTTCCTCTTCTCGCTGCTCATTACGATTCCGGGGCTCCTCTTCACCTTGGCGACCCCTATCTCTGGTGGCGCCATTGGCCTGAAGTTCTCCATCGACTACACGGGCGGCACTATCTGGGAGTTCCGTCCCGAGAGCCCAGCCGACCCACTTGTGGTGCAGGCGGCGGTCGCCAGTGCTGGCCACGAAGAGGCGACCGTTACCGAGGCAGGCACCGGCTTCTTGATCGTACGAACGAAGCCGCTCGATCTTCAGGTTGGTCAGGATCAGATTGATAACGCTGGTGCCGAGCTCCAGGCCATTCGCGAAGCGGTAGTTGCCGCGATCGGACCGATCGCTGAAGAGGGATCGGTCTCGACCGTCGGTCCTGTCATTAGCCAGGACCTGACGCAGCAGGCGCTCCTCCTCGTTGCCCTTGGCTCAATCGGAATCGTGCTCTGGATGACCTATCGCTTCCGCAACCTGCGATTCGGCATGGCAGCCCTAGTGGCACTCCTCCATGACGTCATCGTCACGGTGGGCTTCTTTGCGATCGCCGGCACGGTTGCAGGTATTGAGATTGATGCCCTCTTTGTGACCGCCATGCTCACCATCATCGGATTCTCGGTGCACGACACCATCGTGGTCTTTGACCGCGTTCGCGAGAATCTGATTCGACATGCAGGTGCGCCATATGGCGATATTGTCAACCACTCAATCGTGCAGACGCTGGGTCGATCCTTCAACACCACAGCGACCGTGCTGATCACGCTCCTTACCCTGCTCGTCTTTGCAGGCGGATCAATTCGCACGTTTGTGCTGGCTCTCTTCGTCGGCATCCTTTCGGGTACCTATTCGTCAATCCTTAACGCCAGCCCACTGCTCGTCTGGTGGGAGGAGCGCGCACAGGCTCGTAAGGCGGCAGCGGCTCGAACCCGCACGGCGTAGGGTGCCAGCGCGGGCCTGGCGCCTTGAGCCGGTCGCAACCCTACATCCTGCCGCCGACGGCGACGTTCAGGCGAGCACGGAACTCTTGCAGCTCTTCACCGAACTCCTAATCCCGAAGAACCTGCACCTCTCGCTCGCGACACTCCTCCAGAGCCGCGGACTTGCCGACCCGCTGCTCGCGCGCCAATTCCTTGATCGTAACGACCGCACCCTGCACGATCCGCACCTCCTCCCTGATGCGACGGGCCTGATTGCGCGTCTACGTGCCGCCGGCGAAGTGGGAGAGCCTGTGCTTGTGGTGGGGGACTTCGACGCCGACGGACTCACCGGGGCGGCAATCATGATTCGAGCACTCCGCGCGATTGGGGCGATCGCCGAGGGGTACATCCCACAACGTGATGGCGATGGCCACGGCATCCCTGAGGGGGCAATTGCTGCGGCGAGTGAAGACGGTGTTGAGCTGATCCTCGCAGTTGACTGCGGCACCGCCGATCGCGTGCGTGTGGCCGAGGCGCTTGAGGCGGGGATTCTCGTTGGCATTATTGATCACCACGCGGTGCCGCCAGAGCCGGCGCAGGCCGCCTGGCTCGTGAATCCGAATCGGCCTGACTCCATCTACCCGTTCCCACACTTAGCGGGAAGCGGACTTGCCTTCAAAATTGCGCAAGGGATCTTGGCCGATCATCCGCAGCGTCGTGAGATCTTGGCGGAGCTCTCTGTGCTCGCAATGGTTGGCGGCATCGCGGATATGGTCCCAGTAGCCAACGAGTTCAGGGTGATTGTGCGCTCCGCGCTGAAAGTGATGAATGGTGCAGGCACTATGCCTGTTGGTATCGCCGCACTCCTTCGCGCGGCAGGTGCTGAGCCGCCGTATCGCGCGGAAGTTTCTGGCTTCACCATCTCGCCACGCATTAACGCCGCCGGGCGTATCGGCGACGCTGCGCCAGCGTTGGCACTCCTTACCACCGATGATCCTGACGAAGCTGCTGAACTGGCGACGCTGCTGGAGGGGATCAACCTTGAGCGGAAAGAGTTGACGAAGGTGGCAATTGACGAGGCACGAGCACTGCTCGGCCTCGCGACAGGATCGTCACGCGATGATACGCGCGCATTTCTGGGCGATGGACTTGTCGCGGTGCGCGGCCCTTGGTCGGTGGGGCTCATCGGCTTGATCGCTGGTCGCCTGAGCGAAGAGACGGGGCGACCGGCGCTGGTAGCGCATGACGATGGCAGTAGCGCTCCACTTCGTGCGTCGATACGCGCCCCAAAGGGCTTCGGTGTAGCGGCGGCTCTGCAAGAGGCGAGTGATCTGCTGATTCGCCATGGCGGCCACGACGGTGCCGGAGGTTGCTCGTTTGTGGCGGAGGCGTGGAGCAACCTTCTTCCGAGGCTGAGCTCTACCTGCGCCAGTCAGGCCAAGGCGCGCACACCAGAGTTGACAGTGGATCTCGCAGCACCGATCGGCAGCCGCTCTCCGATTGACCTTGCCGCGCTCGCGGATCATCTCGCACCGACGGGGATGGGGAACCCCGAGCCCACATTCCTTCTGCGTGAGGTTCCGCTCACGGCGGTACGTCTAGTAGGCGATGGCCGCCATGCACGCCTGACTCTCTCGTTGGACGGCGCGGCGGTTGAGGCGATGGCCTTCGGTCGGCCAGATGCGGACCAGCTGGCGGGGAGTGCTATTGATCTTGTCGTGCGAACCGCCCAACGGACCTATCGTGGGACTGCACGGATTGAGGTCCACGTTGTTGATCTGCGACCGGCTGCGATGGGGGAGAGCGCATGAGTGAGAAGCGGTCCCTTCGACCACTGCAGCGCTCACGTCGAGCTGCACCGCAACCCTTCCATGGCGCGAAGCCACCAACAAATCGCGACTTAATGAGCAGGGATGGCGGCAAGCGTCGAGCCTTCAGTCCCGCCCCGATCATCGCCGCTCTTCTGCTTGTACTGCTGGCCGCTGGGAGTCTCGTTAGTCTGTCGCTCAGCACCCCATCCTCCTCAGAGAATCCAGATGGCGGACCAGAGGTAACGGCGGGGATCACTGTTGACGGAACGATTGCCTTCGGTCGTGGTGGCTCAATCTGGAGCGTCAGTGGAGGCGGCCTGCGCCAACTGACGACTGCGACGACCGATTCCGATCTTGCCTGGAGTACCGATGGCGTCTGGCTGTATGCCATTCGGCACCGCACCGAGGCGGGCGGCCGTCTCCTTGGGAACGGAAAGGTGCAGCGATATCAGATGAACGTGCCAACACTCATGCGCCTTTCGGCATATGGCGGCAACGAAGAGGTGATCTTTGACGGCCTGATCCTCGGCTCTCGACCAGCGCTGAACTGGTCTGGCTTCATGTATGGACCAGCCCTTGCGAGCGATGGGCGTATCGCGGTTGCAACAGACTACCGTGGCCGTGGCGTTGGCACGGATGTCGTCGTTCGTATTCTGAGCAGCGATGGCTCATCAATCTCAACGCCACCGCTCCCGCACATCGCACCGTTCGGCCACCAGGATCCCGTTTGGAGTCCCGACGGCAAAGCGATCTACTACGTTCAGAACGGCCTCTCTGAGGGCTCATCGTCGTCACGCATCATTCGCTACAACATCGCTAAGAAGAGCACCACGCGAATCGGCGAGAAGGGGCTCGTGCAGCCAGCCATCAGCCCAGATGGCCGCTGGATCGCTGCCACACGCATGTCGGCGCGCGGCACTGATGTGGTGATCATGAACTCGACGACCGGTGAAGTCATGCTTGAGATCACCAGAACTGGCAAGTCGTGGGCTCCAGCCTGGTCGCCCAACGGAGCACAGCTGGCGTACCTCTCTGCGAATGGTAGCCAGGCGAGTCTCAACCTCGCCTCATTTAGCGTTGCGCCATCGGGCCTGCCAAACCCACCGGTGATCGTGAGCCCGCTCCGTGATCCTGTCGATCCAAATATTCGACCAGCATGGGGGAGTTTGAATACGGCACCAGCTACAGAGAGCCCAGCGCCATGAGCCAATACCTCAACCTCCTCGGCGCATCTACGATGCGAGCGGGCTCAGCTCTCTGTGTTGGCATTGATCCGGTCCCATCAGCACTCCCTGTGACCTTCCGTGAATCGCATGCCGGTATTGAGCGGTGGATTGATACGCTGATCGCAGCAACCACTCCG
>JBILBX010000110.1:0-3241 GCA_044353495.1 Candidatus Limnocylindrus sp.
GCGAGGCGGCTGCCGCGGAGGCCGAACGCCTTCGCCTTCGTGAAGTCACCCTTGGTGAGCGAGAGAGCTTCTTTGCCGGTCGAGAGGTCGCCATCGCAGAGCGCGAGCGCACCCTCGTTGATGAGTCCGTTGCCCTCGATGTGGCGCGTGCCAACGTCAATACACGCCTTGCAGAGGTCGCCGGACTAGATCCCGAAGCTGCTCGAATCGAGGTGCTCTCGCGATTCACCGAAGAGGCTGAGCGTGAGTCGAAGCGTCTCCAGGCAACCCTGGAGCGACGTGCGCAAGAGGATGCGGCCGACCGAGCACGCGACATGATCCTCACGGCGATGCAGCGCGTCGCGGCGGACCACAGCGCCGAGCACTCCGTGACGCACGTGAAGCTCGCTAGCGACGAGATGAAGGGTCGCCTCATTGGTCGCGAGGGGCGCAACATTCGCGCTCTTGAGGCCGCCACTGGCGTCGAGCTCCTCATCGATGAAACCCCACTCCAGGTGACGCTCTCATCGTTCGACCCAGTGCGTCGCCAGGTGGCGCGTGTCGCTCTTGAGCGTCTCATGCAGGACGGTCGCATCCACCCGATTCGCATCGAAGAGATCGTGGCGAAGGCCCAGGGTGAGGTTGATGCCGACTCACTGAAGAATGGTGAGGCTGCCGCACTCAAGGTAGGCGTGACTGGTATTCCAACGGAACTGTTGCGCATCCTCGGCCGACTGCAGTGGCGCACCTCGTTCGGTCAGAACGTCTTGCTGCACTCAATTGAAACCGCACAGGTCGCAGGCGCTGTCGCCGGCGAGCTTGGCATGGACATTCGCGCCGCAAAGGTTGGCGGGCTGCTCCATGACATTGGTAAGGCGCTTGACCATGAGATCGAAGGCACCCACGCGGCGATCGGCGCCGATCTGGCGCGTCGTCATGGCATGCCAGAGGGAATCGTCAACGCGATCGCTGCACACCATCAGGAGGTGGAGTGCACTGCTCGCGAGGCACCAATCGTGCAGGTCGCAGACGCGATCAGCGCCGCACGACCTGGCGCACGTGGCGACCAGGGTGAGGCACACCTCCGTCGGCTGGAAGACCTACAGCAGATCGCACTCGGATTTGAAGGCGTCGAGAAGGTCTACGCCGTGCAGGCCGGCCGCGAGGTACGCATCCTCGTTCGACCCGATCAGGTCACTGACGAACAGGCACGCACGATCGCCCACGAGGTGGTCAAGCGCATCGAAGAGCAGCTTGCTTATCCAGGCCAGATCCGCGTGACGGTGATTCGCGAGACGCGGGCGGTTGATTACGCCCGATAGCATGCCGATCCTGCCGATCCTCGCGATCGGTGGTCCTACCGCGGTAGGGAAGAGCGCCGCTGCGCTCGCGCTCGCGGACGCCCTTGACGCTGCGGGGGTGAGTGCCATGTTGGTGTCGGCAGACTCGCGCCAAGTGTTTCGTGGCTTTGACATCGGCACAGACAAGATCAGCGCCGAAATCCGAGCAGTTCGCCCGCACGCCTGCATCGATATTGCCGAGGCGAGCGACGCCTTTACCCTGTATGACTGGCTTGACGCCGCACGTGCCGCCATTGCCAATCACGCCCAGGCGAGCGGGGGAGCGGGGATTGCCATCGTGGTTGGCGGAACCGGTCTCTACCAGCGCGGCCTGCTCAAGGGATTCCTCTCCGGGGGGGCACGTCCGAGCAACCCCCTCATTCGTGAGCAGCTTGAGTTGCAGTTCTCGAATGTAGGTCGCGAACCGCTCGACAAGGAGCTCCGCGAGCGGAATCCAGCTGCGGCAGATGCCGTTGCTACCGCGAGTGCACGACGCCTCATTCGAACGCTGGAAATCGTTCGCCTTGGAGGTGACCCGCTCGCCGACGAGGAGAATCCGTGGGCCGCGCCAACGGCATACGTGCAGATTGACGACGTGGATTTTGAGCGACACCGTGCGGCAATTGCTGCACGTGTACGTGCGCAGTTCGACGGAGGGCTCGTCGAAGAGACTGCACAGCTGGCGGCACGCCTCCCAGCTGAAACTCCAGCCCTCTCTGGCATCGGATACCGCGAAGCACAGGCGTATATCGATCAAACAATGGATCGTGAGCGCGCCATCGGCACGGCGGCAACACGAACATGGGCGTATGCCCGCCGACAGCGCACCTGGTACCGCGGTGAAGAGCTGGCTGAAACGATTGCAACCGATGGGCGATCTGCAGAAGAGGTCGCACAGGGTCTCCTTCCGCATGCGCTGCGGATCGCGGTACGCTAGAGGGACAGTGACGAAAAGAACTGCACCGATTGACCTGACGCCCGCGCCAGAGCGCGCCTTTCTGATCGCAGTGGACACTGGCAGTGATGTTGGCTGGCCGGCGGAGGATAGCCTTCAGGAGTTGGCGAGTCTGGCGCGCACCGCAGGTGCTGAGGTCGTTGGCGCCGAATGGCAGCAGCGTCGTCACCCCGATCCGGATACCTATATTGGCGCAGGCAAGGCACAAGAGCTGCTCGCCGCAAAGGTTGAGACGGGCTTCACGGTGCTGATCGCGGATGACGAACTCTCACCAACACAGCAGCGTGGTCTTGAAGAGGTGCTCGGCGTGAAGGTGATTGACCGCAGCCGACTGATCCTCGACATCTTCGCGTTGCACGCGCGTACACGCGAAGGGCGACTGCAGGTCGAGCTTGCACAGTTGGAGTACCAGTTGCCTCGCTTGACGAAACTGTGGACGCACCTTTCGCGCACAGGCGGCGGTATCGGCACGCGCGGCCCTGGTGAATCACAGCTTGAAACAGACCGCCGGCTCATTCGCGATCGCATCTCCGTGATGAAGGCGCGCGTCGACCAGGTCCGTCGCAGCCGCGAGACAGGCGCGAAGAGCCGCACCACACGTGGTGAGCCCACCGTTGCCATTGTTGGCTACACGAATGCTGGCAAATCAACCTTGCTCAATAGCCTTGTGGGAAGCAACGCCGTGCTCGCCGAGGATCGTCTCTTCGCCACCCTTGATCCGACCAGCCGTCGCGTGCGGCTACCTGGTGGCCTGAACGCCATTGTCACGGACACCGTGGGATTCATTCATAAGTTGCCGCACCAACTCGTTGACGCCTTCCGCGCCACCCTGGAAGAGGTGTCGCGCGCCGACCTGCTCCTTGAGGTAGTCGATGCTTCAGATCACCACGCCTTGGAGCACCGCGCCACGGTGCAGGCCGTCCTCGATGAGCTCGGTGCCTCTGAAAAGCCGCGCGTCATTGCCGCC
>JBILBX010000111.1:0-3201 GCA_044353495.1 Candidatus Limnocylindrus sp.
ATCGCCGTATTCCAAAGCTGCGCGGCTTCCGCAATGTTCTGCGCGTTGAAGTCGCCGTGGTCAATGTTGGCCGCATTCAGCAGTGGATCGATGCCGGCCGCCTGAAGGGCGAGAGCCCGCTCAGCGTAAACGCCGACATCCTTGCCGCAGCGGGCCTCCTCAAGACTCGAGGGAAGCCGTTGAAGGTGCTCGGCACTGGCGAGATTTCGACCAAGATCCTCTTCGCTGCTAACGCGTTCACCGATAGCGCCGTGGCCAAGATCAAGGCTGCTGGCGGTGACATCACGGTGTACGAGATCGCCACTCCAGCCTCAGCCGCCCCAGTCGGGGTGAAGGCGGGGAAGAACGCCCCAACACCAGGGAAGAAGGCTCCAGCAAAGCGCGCCACCAAGGCCGCACAGACCGACGGCGCAGACGCCTAAGGTTAGGTCGCACGTAGGCCTTTGCGCCTACGTATAGCGGGGAAGGAGACGAACGATGATTGACACTCTAGTGAACGCGTTCCGAACCCCCGAGATTCGACGCAAGCTCTTCTTCGTCGCCGCAATGCTTGTCGCCTTCCGCCTTTTGAGCCATGTTCCCGTGCCAGGAGCCGATCCGGCGGCCCTCTCAAACTTCTTTAAGGACAACGCGCTCTTCGGCCTCCTCGACCTCTTCTCGGGCGGCGGACTGGCGCGATTCAGCGTCGTTGGCCTGGGCTTGAACCCATACATCAACGCCTCGATCATCATGCAGCTCATGAGCGGCGTGGTGCCGCGCCTGATCGAACTCAGCCGCGAGGGTGAGTACGGCCGCAACAAGATCAACCAGTACACCCGCTACCTGACCGTGCCGCTCGCGGCGCTGCAGAGCTACGCCTTCCTCGCGCTCCTCAACAGCCAGGATGTCCTCACGACCCGATTCGACCTTGCGAGCCCAGAGACCCTCGTGCAGATCGTCATCCTCACAACGGGTTCGCTGCTCCTCATGTGGATCGGCGAACTTGTCACCGAGCGCGGGATCGGCAATGGAATCAGCTTCATCATCTTCGCTGGCATCATCGGCCGCGTGCCGGGTGCGATCCAGGAGTTCTTCAGCGCACCAGACATCGCAGTGCTCCTCGCCTTCTTGGTGCTCGGCGCTGCCGCAGTTGCCGCGATCATTTTGATCACCGAAGGTCAGCGACGCATTCCGGTCGAGTATGCGAGCCGCGTCCGCGGCAATCGCGTCTACCAGGGTGGCCGCACGTTCCTTCCACTCAAGGTGAATCAGGCTGGCGTGATCCCAATCATCTTCTCCATGAGCATCCTGCTCTTCCCGGCGCAGATCGCTGGGTACTTCACCGCCTCAGAGGTTGAGTGGGTGAAGGCTGGTGCGCAGTGGATCGTCGACACACTTGGACCACAGAACGAGTTGGTCTACCTGCCGTTCTACTTCATCCTGACGGTGGCGTTCACCTACTTCTACACCGCCTTCACTTTCAAGCCTGACGAAACCGCTGATCAGCTGCGCAAGAACGGTGGCTACATCCCGGGCATTCGTCCAGGGATGCCAACGCAGGAGTACCTCGGCAAGGTAGTGACACGCATCACGCTGCTCGGGTCGCTCTTCTTGGGCCTCGTTGCAGTCTCGCCGTATGCGCTCGGCACACTCTTCGGTGATCTCGGCGGCCTCGGCGTAAGCCTCGGCGGCACTGGTCTTCTGATCGCAGTGAGCGTTGTGGTGGAGACGATGAAGCAGCTCGAGGCGCAGATGCTGATGCGAAATTACGAGGGCTTTATCAAGTGATCCTCGTCCTTCTCGGCGCCCCAGGCGCAGGGAAGGGGACGCAAGCGGAGGCACTCTCCGCAGCAACGGGGGCAGCCCACGTTGCGACTGGCGACCTCTTCCGTGCAGAGATTGCAGCTGGCTCGCCGCTCGGTCTTGCCGCACAGCAGTTCATCAATGCTGGACAGCTGGTTCCCGACGAAGTCACGATCAACATGATCCAAGCACGTCTCGCCAAGCCAGACGCAGCAAGCCGCGTCATCCTGGACGGCTTTCCGCGCAATCCAGCACAGGCGGCGGCGCTTGATGCTGCGTATGCGGCGAGTGGCCGCGCGATCAGCGCCGTACTCCTGAAAGTTGACCGTGCGATCCTTGAAGAGCGTCTCACCGCACGGCGCGTCTGCCCCTCGTGCGGCCGCTCCTATCACTTGCTCAGCCGCCCGCCGCAGAGCGCTGGCGTTTGCGACGTGTGCGGTTCGGCGCTGATCACGCGAAGCGACGATGCGCCGGAGACTGTTGCGGCTCGATTGGCGAATCAGCTTGCCGGGCTTGACTCCGTGGTTGAGCTCTACCGCGCATCTGGCCGGCTCACTGAGGTGAACGGCGTCGGCGCCATCGACGAGGTCCAGGGTCGCCTTGCTGTCGCCGCTGCGGCCGCTGGGCTGACGGCCTAGCCATGGGTGCGATCACGCGCAAGAGCCCGAGCGAGATTGCCTTGATGCGCCGGGCGGGCGACATCGTTGCTGAGATTCATGAGCTGATTCAGGAGGCGGCGATTCCAGGGGCGAGCACGGCGGAGCTCAATGCGATCGCGGAGCGCTGCATTGCGCGCCACGGCGCCACCTCGAACTTCAAGGGGTACCACGGCTTCCCCGCCTTTATCTGTATCTCGCTCGATAGTGAGGTCGTCCACGGCATCCCTGGTGACCGCGAGATCAAGGAGGGGATGCTCGTCTCTATTGACGCGGGGGCCATCTGGGACGGCTGGCATGCCGACGGGGCACGCAGCTTTGTGGTCGGCGAGGGCTCCCCGGAGGCGAAGCGCCTGGTGGCGGTGACCCGTGAGGCGCTGGATGCCGGCATCGCCGCCGCCCGGCCAGGGGCCACCATTGAAGAGATCTCTGGCGCCATTGAGGATGTTGCCCTGCGGGCGGGGTACGGAATTGTCCGTCCTTATGTTGGCCATGGCATCGGCCGTGCCATGCACGAGGCCCCGCAGGTTCCCAACTACCGCACTGGCCGGAAGAGCTTGACCCTGGCGGAGGGGCACTGCCTGGCGATCGAGCCGATGCTCACCCTCGGCTCACCCGAGGTGGGGGTCATGGACGACGAGTGGACAGTTGTAACAATTGATGGGGGCCTCGCGGCCCACTGGGAGGACAGCATCGCCATCGTGGCGGGGGGCTCCACCATCCTGACGAGGGGGTCATGAACGCCCCCTATGTGCGGGGATCG
>JBILBX010000112.1:0-3176 GCA_044353495.1 Candidatus Limnocylindrus sp.
CGGCGGCGATGCACTCCCCGATGCGCCAGATCCTCTGGGGCGCATGAGCGAGCTCCTTCTGCCGATCGCCGACGACGAAGATGTGGCAGCACTCCTTGAATCGTGGCGTCGACCACGAGCAACGATTGCGGCAATCCAGCAGATTCGCACCCTTGATCGCGCCGTTGCCGCTGCGGAGAACACTGCCGAGCGAGGTCAGGTTAATGGGGCAGCACTCCGCATCGTGGCCGCCGCCGCTACCGGCGATCCCCGAGACGCCGCACGGCAGCTTCGCCGCCGCGTTGCCGCCAGTCGGGCTGGTAACGCCGCTGCCGCGCTCCTTCGCGCCTGCGTTCAGGCTGATGAGGAGCAGCTCCCCGCGACAGCGAGTGATCTCGCCGTTGGGGGCGACCAGCTGGTGGCGCGCCTCGGTCGCACGCCGGGACCGTGGGTCGCCGCACTCCTCGCGCGACTCGTTGATGACGTCGCCCACCGCCGCGTGGCAAACACCGAAGGTGATCTCCTCACCTGGAGCGAGAGGGTCGTCGCAAGCGAAGGGCGAGATTCCATCGCGTAGACTCTCGGTATGACGCTCGAGCCACGTACGATTTTGGTAACTGGTGGGGCTGGGTACATCGGCGCTGCAAGTGCCAATGCCCTGATCGCCGCTGGGCATCGTGTGGTCATCCTCGATGACCTCTCCACGGGGCACGCCGACACAATCCCGAATGAGGCCTCTTCGATCGTGGGCAGCTTCGCCGATGGAGATCGCATGCAGAGCCTGCTGCGCGACGCCCGAATAGACACGATCTTGCATATTGGGGCGCTGAGCATCGTTGCCGAGAGCGTGGCGCAGCCAGAGCGGTACTTCAAGACGAACCTCGTCGGCAGCATCGCTCTGCTCGACGCGGCGATTGCCGTTGGTGTGAAGCGCCTGATCTTCTCTTCCAGCGCCGCGGTGTATGGCGCATCTTCATCGAACGTGCTCCATGAGGAGCTCCCTCTTGCACCGGTCAACCCGTATGGGGCAACGAAGGCCGCTTTTGAGCAGGTGCTCCGCGCGTACGCTGCAGCGCATGAACTCACTGCGATCGCGTTGCGCTACTTCAATGTGGCGGGTGCAACGGAGCAGGTTTCTGAGCGCCATCACCCAGAGACGCACCTGCTGCCACGCCTCATGAACGCAGCCCAAACTGGGGTGCCGTTTGAACTGTATGGGAGCGACTACACCACACCGGATCGCACCGCCATCCGTGACTATGTGCACGTTGCCGACGTTGCCGCAGCGCACGTTGCCGCGACCGAAAAGGTTGCCACTGAAGGGGGCCACGGGTTCACCGCCCTGAACATCGGGAGCGGTGCGGGCACGAGTATTCGTGAGGCGATCAAAGCAATTGAGAAGGCCTCTGGTGCACACATTGAGGTGCAAGAGCGCCCCCGTCGCGCCGGCGATCCGCCGCGCCTCGTGGCTGATATCTCGCGGGCGCAGAGCCAGCTCGGTTGGCGCCCACGCCAGAGCGATATCAATCGGATTGTGAAGAGTCTGCTCCCGAAGTAGCGCTACTGGATTCGGACGAGCACCTTCGCATCAGACCAAAGCTGTTCAAGCTTGTAGAAGTCGCGCTCTGGCGGCGTGAAGATGTGCACGATCACACTGCCGTAGTCCAAGACGATCCAGTGCGAGGCGGCGGCGCGATGACGGTGAGCTGGGGTGATGCCCTCTTCGGCCAAACCGCTGACGATGCTCTCGGTGATGGCGGCAAGCTGTGGCTCAGAGCCACCGGTGCAGATCACAAACGCCTCGGTAACGGTGGTGAGGCTACTCACGTCAAGCACAAGGATGTCGGCCGCCTTCTTCTCTTCCGCAAGGAGGGCAACCTTTCGCGCAAGGTCGTGTGGCTCAATGGCTGTTTGCTGTTTGGTTGACATGACCTCAGCGTACCGCACTAACGGTTGCGCGATTACGAGGCAGGATCAACAGGGACATCTTCCACTTCAACTGGGCGCTCTAGCACCAGTTCGGGTCGACCGCGGTAGAGCCCCTCACTTCGGATGAAATCGGCAACAGCGTCGGGGACGAGATAGCGCAACGATCGACCTCGCGCAGCCAACGCGCGCAACTCCCGAGAGGCGTGCGAGAGGTGGAAGCCATCAAGATAGAGGAAGCGATCTTCGCGACCTGGGAAGTGACGCGTAAGCCAGGCTCGGTCTGGGGTTGGTGTGCCGGGTCGTGGCAGTGCGGCGACCCGCGCCAGATCTAGGATTCCCGATGCGTCTTCCCACTCGTTAAATCCAAGGAGCGATTCAACAGAGAGGATCAGCGTGAGCTCTGGCGCGGCACCACCCGCGCGCCGTTCCGCCGTGATCGCCCGAAGCGTGTCAATCGTGAACGAGAGTCCAGGGCGATCAATCTCCATGCGGCTCAATTCAAATGCTGGATTCCCAGCAATCGCGAGTTGAACCATTCGGCAACGAATCTCAGGATCGGTGACACGATCGGCAACCTTGTGCGGAGGCCGCGCGGCGGGAACAAAGAGCACCTGGTCAAGTTTCAGCAGCTCGTAGGCGGCCTGTCCGAGGGCAAGGTGACCATCGTGGATTGGGTCGAACGTTCCGCCGAGAATTCCGATCCCGCTCACCCTTCGCTCTCCCCATCGTTGTTCGGTGTTGCAGCCAAGAGCACGCCATCAAGCTCCAGCGCCTCAGCCTCTTCCGCCGCGTTGAGCAGCGATGCGTCGTCTGGGTCATCCCACTCGAGTGAGAGCTCCCCGATCATGACGGTGTCGCCGCTGCGGCATCCCGCCTTTCGCAGCGCAGATTCAATCCCCTGTCGCGCAAGCTCATGCTGGAATCGCTCCGCAGATTCATCGCGAGCAAAGTCGGTCTGATGTACGAGCCGCTCGATTGCCTTCCCGCGAACGCGGAATCCCTCGCCCTCGCGGCTAACCTCAAAGCCAACCGAGGCGATCGGATTGATGCGATGCACCACCACACCCGCCGGCTCAGCCGGATACGAGAGAGTCTCTGCATCAGGGAGAAGGTCGGCCAAGGCATCGCGCAGCGCAGCGATCCCCTCACCACGCTCGCCGCCCGCCGCCGAGATCGGCAGCACGTGCAAGCCGAGCTCGCGGAACGCTGCGGTAAGTTCCGCCTCGCGCTCCTTCGCCTCGGGCCGATCCAGTTTGTTGAGGGCAATC
>JBILBX010000113.1:0-3173 GCA_044353495.1 Candidatus Limnocylindrus sp.
CTACAGCTCCTCGCCGAGTGCGTAGCGCACGAAGCGCCTGACTCGGATGTTCTCGCCAATCGTAGCAATCGCGTTCGTGATCAACTGGCCCACCGTCTCTTCCCCGTCGCGGAATGGCTGATCGAGGAGGCATACCTCTTCAAACCACTTTCGCAGCTGGCCCTCAACGATCTGGGCGCGAATCGCCTCTGGCTTCTTGGCGAGCGCCTCATCCTCAAGGAGCGCAGCGCGCTTCGCCTCGAGGGCTGCGGCTGGGATCTGGTCCTGGCTCACATAGAGCGGATGAAGTCCCGCAATCTGCATTGCGATGTCTTTCACCAACTTCTGAAACTGCTCATTGCGCGCGACGAAGTCGGTTTCGCAATTCACTTCAAGCAGGACGCCAACTCGGCCGCCGGTATGGATGTACGAGGAGACGAGTCCCTCACGTGCATCTCGGCCAGCCTTCTTCGCGGCGGCGGCAAGGCCAGCCTCACGAAGTGCCAGAACGGCCTTCTCAACATCGCCACCGCACTCTTCAAGAGCGCGCTTGCAGTCCATCATTCCAGCGCCCGTGCGCTCGCGTAGGTCTCGTACCGCCTCTGCGCTAATCGCCATGATGGCCTCCTTACACTGCTGGGGTGGTGTCGACGGCGGGCGTTGGCTCCTCGTCAGGCGAGAAGCTCAGCGTGCCGGTGGCACTCAGCGCAGCAACAAGGTCGTCCTGCACATCGGAGGCCTCAGGTGCATCTGCGGCGTTCTCTGCGGCAGCAGCTGCAGCCTCTTGAGCCTCGAGCTCTGGGAGGCGCGCAGCCCGAATCGCAGCGCCTTCGATCACCGCATCAGCAACGGCGGTGCAGATCAAGCGAATGCACTTGATCGCGTCGTCGTTCACTGGGATCGGGTAGTTCAAGAGATCGGGATCGACGTTGGTGTCGGCGGTGCCTACAACAGGGATGCCGAGCTTGTTCGCCTCAATCGCAGCGAGGGTCTCGCGGCTTGGGTCAATGATGAAGACCATACCTGGGGCCTTGCGCAGACGGCGCATGCCGCCGAGCGCTCCGCGAAGCTTCTCAAGCTTGTCGCCAAGCTTCGAGGCCTCCTTCTTCGACATGATGTCGAACTCGCCAGCCTGCTCACGAGCCTCAAGCTGCTCCATGAGGGTCAGGCGCTTGCGAATGGTCGTGAAGTTGGTGAGCATGCCGCCGAGCCAGCGCTTGATGACGTATGGCTGACCGGCGCGGGTTGCCTCTTCTTGAATTGGCGCCTGTGCCTGCTTCTTGGTGCCGACGAAGAGAATGGTCTCGCCGTTTGCGCTCGCGTCGCGGACGGCGTCGAGGGCAATCTGCAGGTGCTTCGCGCTCTTGGCGAGGTCGAGGATGTGGATCCCGTTGCGCTGCGCGTAGATAAACGGCGCCATCTTGGGATTCCATCGGCGTGTCTGGTGCCCGAAGTGGGCTCCAACCTCGAGAAGGTCGCGCATGGTTACTGGTGCCATAGTTCTCCTTACACGGTTATTCCACCGCGGGACGCCTTCACGACCCCGAAGGGCCACCGTAGTGGGGCGTCTGGTTCCGCGTGCGTATTTCGCTCCCTTGCGGGGGCGGACGTCCGATTCGGACGCTCGGGAATCCTAGCACGGGGCGTCGAGCCCCTAGGCGACCCCTCGAACGAGGCGAAGTCGCTCGCGTCCGGGGCTACCGAGGACCAGCAGGAGGTCAATACGACACCCCTCTGGGAGGTGGGCACGTTGCCGCCGCAGCGCCCGCATCTTGCGTGCCCCTAAGAGCTCTGCTGGGGCGGCAGCGCCCACGCAGGCACGGCGGCGCACCTCAATGGCAACGAGGGAGCCGCGTGGGTCCCGCGCAAGCAGGTCCACCTCAAGTCGACCAAGGCGCAGGTTCCGCGAGAGGATCACCCAGCCACTGCGAGCGAGAGAACGCGCCGCCAGTGCTTCGGCTTCACGCCCGACGAGTGCCCGCTGTGCAGAGGTGGTTGCCACCAGCAGAGGCTCGCATCACCGCCGTACCAGTGGCGTTCCCGCGGAGTTAGCTACGGGGCAGTAGACCGATGCGCGCTGCAACTGGGGCGTAGGTGCGGCGATGGTGTGGCGTCACGCCGAGTGCATCAAGGGCCGCAAGGTGTACGGGGGCTGGATACCCCACATTGGATTCCCAGCCGTAGCCGGGGTAGCGGAGTGCGAGCTCGGCCATGAGCTTGTCACGAAGCACCTTTGCAACGATCGAGGCGCAGGCAATCGCATACACCGACTGATCGCCGCGAACGACCGTCGCGTGGGGCCCGATCAGGTCGCGGAGCTCGCGCGCGCTGCTCCCGTCGACGAGGGCAAAGTCTGGCGCCGCTCCCCTCCTCCGGGAGAGCTGCGCGACGGCACGCGCCATTGCGCGATGCGAAGCCGCGCGTGGGTTGATGCGCTCCACCTCTCGCGCTGATGCAGCACCGATCCCGATTGCCACAGCAACCTCTCGAATCTGTTGCGCAAGAGCGACGCGACGTGCTGGGGTCAGCATCTTTGAGTCACGGACGCCAGGGATCGGATCTCCTGCGGGCATCAGAATGGCGCAGGCAACGACGGGTCCGGCAAGTGGTGCGAGACCAACTTCATCAATGCCAATAACGGCACGTTCAGGATGTCCGTGGCGTAGCTCGAGTTCGCGAGTTGGCAGTGTGCGGCCACTCGTGGGCCGCAGGTCGCTCACTCCGGAGCCTTCTCCGATGCCTCAGCGGCTGGCGCATCAACTGGTGCGCTCTCTTCGGTGGCGACGTCAGCGCTCGCCTCGGCCACTTCGGCGGCGGGTGCTTCAGCAACAACTTCTGCTGCAGTTGCAGCTGCAGCGGCCTCTTCAGCAGCGACGGCTGCGGCGGCGGTAGCGGCTGCTGCGGCCTCCTCGGCAGCAACAACGGCAGCGGCAGCGGCGATCACGGCATCAGCCTCGTCCTTGATGGCCTTCTTCGCGGCGGCCTTTACTTCGTTCTTGGCAATGTCGGTGGCGCTATCGCGGCGCTCACGGAGCGACGACTGCTTGCCAACGCGATCACGGAGGAAGTAGAGCTGGGCTCGATTCGACACACCATGTCGGACGACTTCGATCTTCTCGATGCGTGGGCTGTGCACCTTGAAGGTTCGCTCAACGCCAACGCCTGAGGCGATACGTCGAACGGTGATGTTCAGG
>JBILBX010000114.1:0-3152 GCA_044353495.1 Candidatus Limnocylindrus sp.
GGTTCGAGTCCTGTACCGCCCACCAGAACGTAATGGCGCGGAGAGGGGTCCAAGGGATGGCAGACGAGGCAGCGGCAGCAGAGGTCGTCGAGATCGACGAGATCCTCGAAGCGCCCGCGCGCGGCTCGGCCGAAGAGCTCCTTGATGCCGGTGCAAGCGACAACCTCAGCCGAATGCGGCACTCCGCGGCGCACGCCATGGCCGAAGCGGTCCTACGCCTCTTCCCTGGTGCCAAGCTCGGCATTGGTCCTGCGATCACCGATGGCTTCTACTACGACTTCTTGTTAGAGCGAGCCCTTACTCCAGATGATCTGGCCGCGATTGAGGCCGAGATGGCCAAGAGCATCGCCGCGAATCACACGTTCGCGCTCGCCGAGCACACCTTCGACGATGAGCGTGCTGCACTGGTGCGCGCAGACCAACTCTTCAAGATCGAGATCATGGACGATCTCGCCAAGGCTGCCGCAGCGGAGGGGAAGCCTGCCCCGAACGTCACCACGTACCAGCACGGCGAATTCCAAGATCTCTGTCGTGGGCCACATGTTGAGAGCACCGGCAAGATCGGTCCGTTTAAGTTGCTCTCCATTGCGGGCGCGTATTGGCGCGGCAAGAACGATCGCCCGATGCTGCAGCGGATCTATGGCACGGCGTGGGAGACCCAAGAGCAGCTTGACCAGTACCTGTGGCGCCGCGACGAGGCACGCAAGCGCGATCATCGAAAGCTTGGTGTCGCACTTGACCTCTACTCGTTCCACGACGTTTCACCTGGGAGTGCCTTCTGGCATCCAAAGGGACAACGCCTCTGGCGAACACTCGAGGGCGCAATGCGCGAGATGCAAGAGCGCCGCGGCTATCAGGAGATCTCTACGCCGATCGTGGTGAGCAAGCACCTCTGGGAGCAGTCAGGGCACTGGGAGCTCTACCGCGACAACATGTTCATCATTGAATCCGAGGGTGAAGAGTTCAGCCTGAAGCCGATGAACTGTCCAGAGAGCACCGTGATCTATCGGACGCGCACGCGCAGCTATCGCGATCTACCACTCCGGCTCTCCGAATACGGTCGGCTCCATCGCAATGAGCTGTCGGGGACGCTGAGTGGCCTGACGCGCGTGCGCCACTTCATTCAAGACGATGGTCACATCTACGTGCGCCCAGACCAGATTGAGTCCGAAGTCGCTGCGCTCCTTGAAGAGGTGCGTGAGGTGTATGCCTGGTTCAACCTCCCCGTGGAGTTTGTCTTCTCAACGAAGCCCGCCAAGGCGCTTGGCGACCCGAAGCTCTGGGAGAAGGCCGAAACGATGATTGAGAAAGCGTTGCGCGACTCTGGTGCGAAGTGGCGGCTGAATGCTGGCGACGGCGCCTTCTATGCGCCGAAGATCGACATCATCGTGCGCGATGCGCTGGGACGCGAATGGCAGACCGCCACCATACAGGTCGACCTGGTCATGCTTCCGGAGCGATTTGACCTCACCTACACCGACGAGGCGGGGGAGCGCGTGCGGCCAATCGCCATTCACCGCGCGATCTACGGCTCGCTTGAGCGCTTCATCGGCATCCTGGTCGAACACTATGCTGGCGCCTTCCCGTTCTGGCTGGCGCCTGAGCAGGTGGTGATCATCCCGATTGCCGACCGACACCTTGAATTCGTGACGGCTGGGGCTGCGGTGCTGCGTGCCGCCGGCGTTCGCGTCAGCATCGACGACTCCTCCAACCGCATGCAGAACAAGATCCGCTTGGCCCAGGAGCAGAAGGTGCCGCTCATGCTGGTCGTAGGCGATAAGGAGATTGAGGCTGGTGGGGCCGCGCCCCGTTGGCGCGATGGCACCCAGGAGCCTGCAACCAGCTGGGAGGCCCTCGCCGCCGCCCTCGCGGCGCGTGCCGCCGCTCGTACCGCCTGAGGGTGCTACGCTCGCTATCCCCGCAAGGACGCTGTCCTCGGGTCCAAGGTTGATGATCGTGAGGGTGTGACCGATTAAGGATCTACGCATCAATACCCAGATCCGCGTCCCACAGGTCCGCGTTCTGGATGAAGAGGGGAACCAGCTCGGCGTCCTCGCCACCCCCGAAGCCCTGCGCCAGGCACAGGAGCGCGGCCTAGACCTTGTAGAGATCGCCCCAACCTCGGCACCCCCTGTCTGCAAGTACCTCGACTACGGCAAGTTCAAGTACGAGGCCCAGAAAAAGGAGCAGGACGCCCGCAAGCGCCAGAAGACTGCCGACCTGAAGGAGCTTCGCTGTACCCCCAAGATCGGGGATGCCGACCTGCAGACCAAGATTCGCCAGGCCCACAAGTTCCTCTCCGGGGGTGACCGGGTGAAGTTCTCGGTCAAGTTCCGTGGTCGCGAGATGACCCACCCTGAGATCGGGCGGGCCATTTTGGACCGAGTTGTGCAGGGATTGGCCGATGTGGCCCAGCTTGAGCGCCCCTCGCTCCTCGAAGGACGCTTCCTCTCGATCCAACTGGTAGCATTACCCCGACAGAAGGGTCAGACGGCCCCGGCACCCGGCACCGATGAGCCGGCCGTACCAGCCCTCGAAGGGGAGTAACCATGCCAAAGATGAAGACGCACAAGGGCGCGCAGAAGCGCATCGGGTTCACCGGCTCAGGGAAGCCGATCCGCGTGAAGTCGTGGCGTGGCCACCACCTTGAAATCAAGTCGTCCCGACGCATCCGCCGATACGCGGGGAAGGCCGTTCTCGGCGTCACCCACAAGAATCAGATTTCCCGCCTGCTGCCGTATGGCGGCTGAGCGACAGCGAGAGGAGTAGAAGATGGCACGAGTTAAGCGCGGAGTTGCCGGTCACAAGCGCCATAAGCGCCTGCTTCAGGCCGCTGAGGGGCGACGTGGCTCACGACACAAGCTCATTCGTCCAGCGCGCGAGGCCCTGCTTCACGCCCTTGCCTACGCAACGCGAGACCGACAGCAGCGCAAGCGCCAGATGCGTGAGCTCTGGATCCACCGAGTCAACGCTGCAGCTCGACTCAATGGCATCTCGTATTCGCAGTTCATCGCCGGCCTCAAGCGCAATAACATTGCGATTGACCGCAAGATGTTGGCCGACCTCGCTGTTCGCGATGCCGCGGCATTCACGGCGGTCGCGGTCGCAGCGAAGCGCGCCTAGTCTGCTCGGTCCGCGGTAGTGGACCTCGC
>JBILBX010000115.1:0-3144 GCA_044353495.1 Candidatus Limnocylindrus sp.
TGGTCCATGGGTCTCTCCATCCATCAATAAGGCAGGTGAGCCGTCGGCGCGGAGTTGAACACGTGCGCCACGGTGCTGCAGGGAGATTGTAGACTCCCTCCACTTGCGCCGTTGCAACCGAGTGGCAACGTGGCACCACCCCGCCCAAGGAGGAGTTATGTCGGGATCTACCTCGCCTGCCGCCGTTCAGGCCACCGGGATCGGCCGCGTCTTTGATGCGAAAGGTGGCCCCGTCACCGCGCTAGATGGCATCGACCTGCGCATTGAGCCGGGTGAGCTCTTCGGGGTGCTTGGCCCCAACGGCGCGGGGAAGAGCACGCTGATCAAGATTCTGAGCACCCTTCTCCTTCCGAGCACTGGATCTGCTTCGATCTTCGGCCTGGATGTCGTCACCGAGACGGCACGCGTGCGCCGGATCATGAACCTCGTCGCCGGCGGCGACTTCTCTGGGTACGGGCTGCTGACGGTTCGAGAGCAGCTGGCGATGTTCGCCCAGTTCTACGGCCTGCCGTACCGCGAGGGGATGGCGAAGGTTGATGCGCAGATCGCCTCATTCGGCATTGAAGAGATTCGCGATCGAAAGATCAGCGCCCTCTCTACGGGCCAGCGACAGAAGTTGAACTTTGCACGATCGTTCTTGAACGACCCGTGGATCCTCTTTCTTGACGAGCCGACGATCGGTCTCGACGTCTCGGCCGCGCGCGACGTGCGCGATCGCGTGCGCGCCTTTCAGGCAGAGCAGCCCGGTCGAACCGTTCTGCTCACCACGCATTACATGGCCGAGGCAGATGAGATGTGCGATCGCATCGCCATCGTCGATCACGGGCGCATTTTGGCGCAGGGGACACCAACGGAACTGAAGCGCATGGTGCAGAAGGATGCACTCTTTGTTGTTGGCATTGACGCACTCCCTGCATCGATGTCGTTGGACTCGTTGCGCGGGCTCCCTGGCGTGATCTCAGTCGCGGCGCGAGATGCCGATGGTAGCGACGCTTCTGGTGTCGGATCGCCAATGCGACGGCTCGCAATCGGCCTCAAGGAAGATGGCGCACTTGGCGGCGTGATCAGTGCGCTTGCTGCCGGTGGCGCACACCTGCAGGAGATCTCCAAGAGTGAACCAACCCTGGAAGAGGTCTTCGTGCAACTAGTTGGTCGCGGGATCAGTGAATCAGATGAGGTGAGCGATGGGGAGTAGCGTCGTTGGCGCAGAGGCAACCGCCCTCATCTCGCGCATCCACGAGGAGACCTCGTGGAGCCTCGGTCGACGAGTTCGGCACGCCTTCGTTTCGGTCGTAGCTCGCGCCTATCCGCGCGTGATCGGTGCAGCGCGTGAACCATCGTGGCTCTTCTTCGATCTGGTCTTCCCGATTCTTGGCATGTGCTCAATCGTCTTTCTGCTTCGCTCACGCGGTGTCGACGAAGCGTGGATCGCATCGACGATCTTGGCGACGGCACTCCTCTCCTTCTGGATCTCGGTGGTCTGGATGATGGGGGCACAGTTCCACTGGGAGCGCGACTCGGGGAATCTCCTCCTCTATATCACCGCCCCCGTCGGCCTCGGCGCCATTGCCCTCGGTATGGCGATCGGCGGGGCGCTCGGTGTGGTCATTCGAGCGGTGATCATCACCGTGGCAGGCGTGCTCCTCTTCGGGGCGAAGTACCAGGTCGCCGATCCGTTCCTGCTCGCGTTGGTGATCTTGGCGGGGGTGGCGGCGATGTACTCACTTGGTGTCTGCCTCTCGTCGGTCTTCCTGATCTCTGGGCGTGAGGCGGACCACCTCGGCAGCCTCTTGAACGAGCCGATGCAACTCCTTGGCGGGGTCTACGCACCGGTACGTTCCATGGGCACAGTTGGCGTGGTCGCATTCGGTATCTTGCCGCTGGCCCCAGCGATTGATGCACTGCGCCAGGTTGCGGTGCCACAGCTTGCTGAAACGGGCATCTTGCCGGTGGGTGTTGAGTTGGTGATTCTGTTGGTGATGACAATTGTCTTCGGCGTGATCGGGCGCGCGCTGCTCGCGCACATTGAGCGGGTCGGTCGCGCCGGTGGAAAGCTGTTGGCACGTGCCGATTAGTGCGGGTTCCGCACCAGAGGTGCGCCCATTCGGCCCGTTGCGTGGCGGCGCTGCCGATGCCGCGCGCTCCCTTGTTGCCTCGGCGCGACTCGCGTGGGCAATTGAGGGGAACTGGGCGCAGCCGGTTTACCTTGCGGCATTCCTCATCGTGCGACCACTCGCGTTCCTCGGACTCTTTCTCGCCGTGCTCAGCATCGGCGGTTCACTCGACGTTGCAACGATCGGGTTTGTTGTTGTCGGACAGGCTGTCTTCCAAATCGTCAGTGCTGCACTTGAGGGACCAACACATGCACTCCTTGACGACCGCGAGCGCTATCGCACGATTCGCTACATCTTTACAACGCCTTCGTCGCTCCTTCCAGTGTCGATTGGCCGTTCACTGGTAAAGGCGAGCATTGCTGGGTTTAGTGCACTCATCGTGATCGGTGCTGGGGTGCTGCTCGGTGTGCCAATGCGCGCGGGTGGACCAGACCTCTTGCTCCTTGTGCTGGTGCTGCCGCTCGGGCTCCTCTCTGTTGTGGGGCTCGGCATCGTCCTCGGCGGTATCTGCGTGCAACTGCGCAATGATGCGTGGTCGTACCCAGAGGCGGTCTCCTCAACTGTCTTCTTGCTCTGCGGCGCGATCTTCCCGCTCGAGGTGCTTCCAGGCCCAGTGCAAGGCATTTCGGCGGCACTCCCCATCACCTGGTGGATAGAGGGGTTGCGCCGCGCGCTGCTCGGCACCACATCACCAGGTATCCTCGGCGCCATGCCCACGAACGAGCTCCTGCTCATCCTTGCCGCGGGCACCGCCGTCATTTGGCTCATCTCGCCACGCCTCTTTGTGGCGGGGATCAATCGTGCCCGTGAGAAGGGGCAGCTCGACCGGAACACCGCTTCGTGAGCCGCGCTCCGCTGAGCATCCGCGCCGTTGCTGAACTCGGCGTGCTCGTCGCCATGGCGACCTGGGCCGTCAACTTCACCGTTGTGAAAGCGGCGGTGCTTGCGTGGCCCGTGCTTCCGTTCTCTGCCATTCGCATCACTGCCGCGGGCATCTTGGTGCTCGGCTGGGCGCTCATGCGCGGTTCAA
>JBILBX010000116.1:0-3100 GCA_044353495.1 Candidatus Limnocylindrus sp.
TCATGCAGTCGGCGCAGGAGCAGCGCTGCCGCAGCAGCGACCAGGTGTAGTAGCCGGTTCGGTGACCGTCGCCCCAGAAGAGGCAGAGCGCATAGCTCCCAACCATCTCGCCGCCCTCAAGCTTTGTCTGGCTTGGGCTTAGGGTTGGATTGGCGTCGAGCCAGCCCGGGAGACCAGCCTCACCGCGGCAGTAGGCGCAGGGGCAGAGCCATCGCAGCGGAATCGCCTCATAAACGCTCTGGTGACCATCGCGCCAATCGAGTTCAAGGCGTTGCTGCTCGCGGAGGATACGAATCGCGACGGGTGCCCCTTGTGCTGCTTCCTGCATAAGGTGATTCTAGGGTTCGCAGGTAAACGCCAGATGAGCGGCTACGATGATGCAAATCAGTGGGGGTATTGATGCCAGAAACTCGCACCAGCACACGACGAGATCCTCGCACGAACCGAGCGTGGCTGGCCGGCACTGCCCGCCTCGTTGGCTCGGCACTGCTGCTCCTCGTGCTCCTCGTGGCGCCAAGCCCATGGACGCTCCCAACCGACACGAGCGCCCCCGTACTCCTGCGCGCCGTCATCGTCTCTCAGCCCCTCCCTGGGGAAGGGGGATCCTCGGGCAGTGCGACCGTTGAGATCCTTGAGGGCCCGCGCCTTGGAGAGCGCCTCACCGCCTCAGTGGATCAGGCGAGCGACATTACCGGCTCCATTCCGTACAACAAGGGCGATGAGGTTCTCCTCACGGAAGTCACCGACGCTAGCGGGGGAGCGGTCTTTGCCGTTGCGGATCGCTCTAGAGGTGGGGCGCTACTGATCGCCCTTGCACTCTTTGCCGCTGCGGTCGTAGCGATTGCGGGAGGGGTCGGCGCACGCGCACTCCTTTCGCTCACCGTCACTGGCGTCGTACTGGTCCGGTTCGGGATTCCCGCGCTCCTCTCCGGAGCCTCACCCCTCGTCGTTGCTGGGGGGATTGCCCTCGTCGTCGGCGTCTCCTCCGTCGTAATCACGGAAGGTTTCAATCGGCGTGCAACTGCAACGATCTTGGGGATTGGGGGGAGCCTTGCCGCCGTCGCACTCATCTCGATTCTTCTCGATCGCCTGCTCGCCTTTACGCCATTTGCTGGCGATCCAGACCTCGTCAACCTCATTCCGATTCTTGGCGGCAACGTTGATCTTCGTGGCATTGGTCTGGCCGCGGCAATGATCGGCACGCTCGGGATCGTCGACGATGTGGCCGCGACACAGGTTGCGGCGGTTGAACAGATTCGCCGCGCAGATGTGCGCGCTGGCAGCCTGGATGTGGCCAGTCGAGCGCTGGCGATCGGGCGCTCCCATGTAGGTGCGGTGATCAACACGCTACCGCTCGCCTATTTCGCCGCATCGCTCCCACTTGTGGTCGCCGCCCTGATCGCCCCAGGCGGTCTCGCGAGCCGACTCAGCACGGAAACCGTTGCGGTTGAAGTGGTACGTGCCCTGGCAGGCACCGCTGGTGTTCTTCTAGCAATGCCTCTCGCCACGGCGAGCGCACTCCTGATTGGCGTGGGCGAGGAGTAGCTAGTTCGCCCCTAGTCGGTAGCCAACCCCGCGAACCGATTCAGGGAGCGGACCGCCAGCCTCTTCGAGCTTGCTGCGCAGACGCGCGACGTGCGGCTTCAGAAGGAGCGGATCAGGGGTCGCCTTGTTCGGCCAAGCGGCGGCGAGGAGTCGTTGCTGTGTCACAACGCGACCCTTCACCGAGGCGAGGGCCTCCAAGATGTTGAACTCTGTTTTGGTGAGAGCGAGGAGCTGCGAGCCGACGTGCACCTCATGTCGACTGATATCAATGCGCAGGCCTGCCGCGCCAGTGATGGTGCGATCACGAGCGGAGCCATCGGCCGGCTCACCACCGCGCCGCAGTGCAGCGCGTACGCGAGCGAGGAGCTCCTGGCGGCCGAACGGCTTAGTGACGTAATCATCGGCACCAGCATCTAGGGCATCAACCTTTGCCGCCTCATCCGCTTCGCCAGTCAGCACGATGATTGGCGTGGCGCTGCGGGTACGAATCTCATGAATGACATTGAGGCCATCACGGCCAGGCATCGCAAGATCGAGCAGGACCAGCGCCGGCTTTCTGGCATCAAACTGCTCAACGGCCTCCACCCCGTTATAGGCGGCATGAACCTGGTAGTCGCCAGCGGTCAGCAGGGCGGAGATCGCGCCAACGAGCGCCGGGTCGTCGTCGACCACCAAGATCGCCAGGGGCGTGGTTGGTGTTTCGGTGCTCATCTGGCAAGTATGCCGTGTGCTTCATGGGCGAGTGGCAGCGTGAGTAGGAAGCGGCTTCCGCCGAATCCGTTCGGTTCAATCCGAATCTCACCACCCATCGCCCCCATGAGGCGACGCGCTGCGTATAGGCCGATCCCCGAGCCACTCGCGGAGGGGCGTTGTGTGCGACGTACGAAGGCTTCAAAGATCTCCTCCCAATCTTCGCGAGGGATCCCCGCCCCATCGTCGGTGAGATAGAGCTCAGCGCGACCATCGCGAGACCAGCAGCCAATGGAGACCGGTTCGCCAACGGGGGCGTACTTCGCCTCATTCTCTAGGAGGTGGCCGAGCACTTGGCGGAAGCGACTCTCGTCGGCAAGCACTACGATCTCGGGCTCCGGCTGCTCCCAGCGAAGAGAGTGGTTACGTAGGAGTGGAGCCATATCCCGAATCACTGCACCAGTGATCGCGCCAAGGTTCATCGGAGCAGTCTGCAGTGGAAGGCTTGAGCCGGGTCGAGCCGCCGTGAGGATGGAATCAATCTGTAGGTTGAGGCGACCAACCTGCTGCATTGCCGCTTCGCGCCAGGCGGAAAGGTCGGCTGGCTTTGCGGGGGATGCGCCAGAGGCCGCGTCTGAGAGCAGCTCAACGTAGGCGCTTAGTACGGCGAGGGGTGTGCGTAGCTCGTGGGTGACGAGTGAGAGCAGTTCGGCGCGAGCAGTGTCAATGAGGGCGATCTCCTCATCGTGACGCGACATTACGACTTTGTGGCGTCGCGCTCCGCCAACCAGCGCTCAGCGTCCAGTGCGGCACGGCAGCCATCTCCTGCGGCGGTCACCGCCTGGCGGTAGCGGTGATCATGCAC
>JBILBX010000015.1:0-9705 GCA_044353495.1 Candidatus Limnocylindrus sp.
TCACGATAGGTGTAGACGCGTGTCAAATTCTTTCGTGCCATTGCGGCGCGCGCTCGCATCACGCGTGGGCCAACTCTCCCCCATGCTCGTGCGATTGCGACAAGAAGTGATTCCGGAAGCCGAGAGATAAACGAGAGGGCTCCGATAATGAGATAGCCAAGCAGTGCACTCATGATGCGCTCTCGCCTCCACGGCGTGTTGTCTCTGTTGACATCTGCGCTGCACTTTTTGCAAGATCCTGTTGCGTTGCGGCGTTTGGCCACATTGGTTTGAAGCAGTTCCACTGCAGCGGCTCAGTGCTAATGAGCTTCTCCATTGCCGTTGCTGTCTCTTGTGTTGCGCGCAGAAGTTCCGCTGGTGAACCGTTACCCGCACTGATTGGCGCGCCATAGAGGATGCGGAACTTTCCAGGAGCCTCGCGGCGAACGAAGAACGGCACGATCGGCGCGTTGCCGCGTGCGCTTAGTACTGCCGGACCACTCGGAAGCGTTGTCCAGCGGCCGAAGAGCTGGCAGGGAATGCCGTCGGGCTTGTATCCCCAATCGCTAAGCAAAACAATGAACCCACCGCGCTTCAGCGCGGTGAACACCTCGCGAATGGCCTTCCAGTCAATCACCTTGATCCCCCATGCTGCGCGAAGGCGACGAAGGAGCTCGTACATTTCTGGGAAGGCGCTGTCGTCGGCGACGACGTTCACGTCGTAGTTGCGTTCACCAAGTGACGCAGCGCCGAGCTCGTTGTTACCCGCGTGAAAACCTACGAAGATCGCGGCCTGTCCCCGTGCGCGGAAATCGTCCATGAATGCGGCCTCGCTCAGGTCAACATCAGCGGCGATCTCTTTGAGCGAACGGCTTGGTAGGCGCAGCAGTTCTGCTGCGAAGCGACCGTAGGTGCGGTAGTTCGCAAGAGAACGAGCGCGCACAAGCTTTTCGCTTCCTGGGAGTGGTCGACCCTCTGCGTCGGCTACGCCAAGGACGACCGCGGCGTTGCCGTCGGCGATGCGGCGCTTGGCCGGCCAGAGGAGGTAGGCGAGTGGGGCGAGTGTGGCAAAGAGCGCCTCAACCGGGCGTGGGGGGAGGATGCCAATGACCCACATGAGGAGGCGGTAGCCGGCGTAGACGGTGCGCTCCCAGGCGCGCCGGACGAGGTAGCCAGGGGTGCGCTTTGGCGCCTGGCGGCGGAGCGGCGAGGGGGTGGCTGCCCCCTGGGGCGGCTGTGGTTCGCTCATTTGTGGAGTGTAGGGGAGAGCCGCCGCCCCCTTCCGGGTGCGACGGCTCTCTCCAGTGTGAAGGCGGGACTGGCCGAAGCCAGCCTCGCAGCGGAACGCTTAGGCGCGAACGGAGTTCAGCGACTCGGAGGTGGGGTACCCCTCCTTGGTCACCTGGGTTCCGTCGAGGACGCGGTTGTCCTCGCCGCGGATGAAGGCCTCCACTGCGGCGTGGGCGACATCGTCGCGCAACTGCATTGGTGGGCTCTTCATGAAGTACGACGAAGGCGCAACGAGCGTCCCCGCCAACTTGCGATCAAGGCCGATCTTCGCGCAGCGGATAGCGTCCGTGATGACGCCGGCGCTGTTTGGCGAATCCCACACCTCAAGCTTCAGCTCCGCCGTGAGTGGCACACCGCCGAAGGTTGTCCCTTCAAGGCGAATGTTTGCCCACTTGCGATCAAGGAGCCACGGCACGAAGTCCGAAGGACCAACGTGCACCTGCTCATCGCTGAGCTGCTCGTCAAGGATCGAGGTGACCGCGTTGGTCTTGCTGATCTTCTTGCTCTCAAGTCGATCGCGCTCCAACATGTTCTGGAAGTCGGTGTTGCCACCGAAGTTCAGCTGATAGGTGCGGTCAAGCTGCACGCCACGATCGGCGAAGAGTCGAGCAAGAACCCGGTGCGCAATCGTTGCGCCAACCTGGCTCTTGATGTCGTCTCCAACGATTGGGAGTCCTGCGGCGGCAAACTTCTTCTGCCACTCTGGCTCACGACCAATGAAGACTGGGATCGCGTTGACAAACGCGCATCCCGCCTTGATCGCCTGCTCAGCGTAGTAGCGAATTCCCTCTTCGCTGCCGACCGGAAGGTAGGCAACAAGCACATCAACCTTGCGCTCCTTGAGCACAGCGGCAACGTCCACAGGCTTCTCTGGTGATTCAATCACCACGTCCTTGAGGTACTTGCCGATGCCGTCGAGCGTTGGTCCACGCTGAACGATCACGCCGGTGGTTGGGATCTCCTGGAAGGTCCAGGTGTTGTTTGGCTCTGCGCCAAGTGCAACGGAGAGATCCTTGCCAACCTTGGTCACGTTGACGTCAAACGCCGCAACGTAATCAAGATCGCGCACGTGATAGCCACCAATGTCGACGTGCATCAGTCCTGGGACCTTTGCATCGTTCGCCACGTCGGCGTAGAAGTAGCGGCCCTGCACCAAGCTGCTGGCGCAGTTGCCGACGCCCGCGATTGCAACGCGGATCGGATTCGTTGACTTGATCGGCGTTGTCGGCGCCGGTCGAGCGTTCCACTGGGCGCGAGGCCCGTTCATCTCTACCATTTCCCTGTTACCCCTTTCTCTGTCGCTTGCGCGACCTTTCCGCTTTGCGAGCCCACACCTGTGGGTCCGCCTTCACTAACCGCCCGTTTCACGCCAGGCGGCGAGTATCAAATTGGCGCGCTATGCGCGACGCCCGGTGGTTGCCAACGCGGCGCGAATAAACAAGATTCGCTGCAGCACGGTGACGGCTGAGAGTGCGACGATGATGATGAGCGCGTAGAGCAGGTAGTTCGTCTCACCAGTGAGGCCGGCGACGAGTAGGCCGAGGATAAGAATCACTGCGCGCTCGGCCCGCTGTGCAATGCCGCCGTGCGCAGAAACGCCGAGCCCTTCGCCACGCGCGCGCACATAGCTCACGAGTGAGCCGACGCCGAGGGCAAGGACCGCTGCAGTTGCGATTGAGGTGTTGCCGATCACTGCGGCGCTGTACACGATGCCGGCATAGATCGCAGCCTCTGCTGCGCGATCAAGCGATGAGTCAAAGAAGGCGCCGAACGCGGTCACGCGATTCGTTGCGCGGGCGAGTGTGCCGTCAAGGCCATCAAAGAGCGTGCCGGCGATAAGGATGCTCGCCGCGATCGCCCAGTTGCCAATCGCGACCTGCGCCGTCGCCACCAACACGATGCCGAAGCCAACGAGGGTGAGTGCGTCGGGCGAGAAGCCGATACGCCCAAGGAGCAACGCGATCGGCTCGCCGATGCGCTTGATCTGGCTCCGCTCGCTGTTCGTAAGGAGGCTCCCCTGCGTGGCGCGCTTGCCGCTGGTGCGCTTGGTGATTTTGCGCTTTGCCACGGCTAGGCCTCCTCGCCGCGAACGGCGTCGACAAGTGGTGTGGCGTGTGGGAGCGCCTCTGTTGGGGCGATCCAGGCGGCGGGGTCGGCGATGCCGAGGGCGGAGAGCATCAGCGCATGACCCTCGGCGATGGTGGCCGTGCGCAGCGTGCAGATTGACTCACGGCCAGAGCGCTCGGTGGTGACGAGGCCGGCGGCGCGCAGGCGGCGCAGGTGCCACGAGACGAGCGGCTGCGAGAGGCCGGTGAACTCAATCAGCTCGGAGACGGTGGCTGGGCCAGCGGCAAGGCGACGTACGACCTCAAGGCGGTTGGTATCGCCGAGGGCACGGTGCACGCGGCGCGCCGCCTCGATGACGTCACGCTCCCCCGCAAGGCGGGAGACGGCGGCGCCCGTGGCGGCGGGGAGTGCGGAGACGTGCTGTGCGCTCATAGAAGCAGAAGTTTATATGAATTCCCGCTGATGCGACAGGGGGCGGAGTTAGTTTGTTACATCCCCGCCGTGGGCGTGGCGGCTACTTGGCGAGAGCTTGGATGACCGCCTCGATGATCGGGGTTGGGGCGAGGCCGAGCGCTACGGTGCCGATGGCGGCGATCAGCAGGCCGGCGCGCAGCATTGGCCCCTCAGCCACCTGAACCGCTGGCTCTGCCGGGTCGCGCATGAAGAGGTAGACGATGACGCGCAGGTAATAGAAGGCGGCGATGGTAGCGTTGAGCACCGCGATCACGGCGAGGATCGTGGCTGGCCCGCCCGCCTGCACCGCAGCCAAGATCACGTAGGTCTTGGCGAAGAATCCCGCCGTCGGTGGAATGCCGGTGAGGCTCAACAGGAAGATCGTCGCGAGGATCGCCATGCGCGGATGCTTGCGACCGAGTCCGGCGAGATCAGAGAGCTGCGTCGTGGCGCCAGGTCGACCCTGCAGCGCAGTCAAAAATGCAAACGCACCGAGGTTCATGAACGCGTATGCCGCGGCGTAGAAGAGAATGCCGGCGATTCCCGCCGCCTCTCCAGCGCCCGCCGCCACGATGCCAACCATCAGGTACCCAGTGTGCGCAATCGATGAATAGGCGAGCATGCGCTTCACGTTGCTCTGCGTGAGAGCCACCAGGTTGCCGAGCGTCATGGTTGCTGCCGCCAACACCACCATCACCGGAATCCAGAGCGTCGCGAGTGGCGCGAGCGCAATCACAAAGAGCTTGATGAGCAGAACAAAGGCGCCGACCTTCGGACCGACTGAGAGATACCCCGTGATTGGCGTTGGGGAGCCTTGATAGGCGTCGGGGGTCCAGTAGTGGAACGGTACAGCCGCGATCTTGAACGCTGAACCGGTCGTAATCAGCGCGAGTGCAACAGCGAGTCCTGCGTTCGCCTCTCCAGATGCGAGCGCCGTTGCGATGCCACTGAGTGACGCGGTGCCTGCAACGCCCCACAGCACCACGATGCCGAAGAGCAGGATGGCGCTCGAGAAGCTGCCGAGCAGGAAGTACTTCACGGCACCTTCGGTGCTCAGCGGGTCGCGCTTTGCGTATCCAGCGAGGACATACCCAGGGATGACCATCAGCTCGAGGCCAATGAAGAGTGTGATGAGATCGGTTGCGGCGCCAAGCAGAATTGCACCAGCGAGGGCGAAGAGGAGCGTCGCAGCAAGTTCAGCCGTTGGATACTTACGCGCAGCAAGGTATGCCGGCGCAATCAGGAGCGTGATGGAAACAATCGAGATTCCGAGCAGGCCGACAAAAGCAACGAACGGCCCTGCCACGTAACTGCCACCAAGCGCACTCGCAGTGCTGCCGCCCTGATTAATGAGCAGTGCTGCGGTAGCGCCGAGTGCGGCAAGCGCAACGGCAACCGGCGCGTGATTGCGATTTGGCGTAATCATGTCGCTCGCAAGAACGGCGATCGCACCAAGGACAATGGTGATTAGTGGCGCTAGGGTGAGCAGATCGTTGTTCATTGTCCGACCACACTAATTGCCGACATCAGGAAGATTTCAACGCTCTTTGCAAACGAGCTGGTGAGAAGCGTTGGTATCACACCAAAGATCACAACTAGTGCCGCGAGAGGCGCGAGCGTCAAGATCTCAGTTGGTGTGACATCGGTCAGCTTTGATCCGAGCCCCTTCAAGAACGGAGAGAGCGGTCCGGTGAAGACGCGCTGGTACATGTAGAGCAGGTAGACGGCGGCAAAGATCATCACGAACGTTGATGCGCCTGCGACCATTGGGTTGGCGATGAAGGCTCCGAGCAGCACCAGGAATTCACCAGCGAAGCCCGAGAGGCCAGGAAGGCCAACGGATGCGAAGAGGAAGAAGCCGAAGAGCGCGGCGTAGACAGGAGTGCGCACCGCCCAGCCGCCCATCTTGGCAATCTCGCGATCGTGGGTGCGTTCGTAGCCGATGCCAACGAGCAAGAAGAGTCCGCTCGTGATGAGGCCGTGGTTGAGCATCTGCAAGATTGCGCCGTCGACCCCCTGCTGATTGAAGGTGAAGATGCCGAGCGTCACGAAGCCCATGTGGCTGACAGAGCTATACGCGATGA
Organism: Candidatus Limnocylindrus sp.; assembly: GCA_044353495.1. Classification (GTDB taxonomy): domain Bacteria; phylum Chloroflexota; class Limnocylindria; order Limnocylindrales; family Limnocylindraceae; genus Limnocylindrus. The sequence goes on from JBILBX010000015.1 coordinate 5,874, forward strand.
GTTTCTTGAGGTCGGTCTGCACAATCGCCACAAGTGCGCCGTAGATGATGGCGATTACCGAGAGAACAATCATGAGCGGCGCGAAGAGCTGCGCGCCGTCTGGGAAGAGTGGGATCGCGAATCGAATGAAACCGTAGCCACCGAGCTTCAAGAGCACGCCGGCGAGGATGACCGAGCCTGCGGTTGGGGCCTGCACGTGCGCATCGGGGAGCCACGTATGGAACGGGAACATTGGCACCTTGATGGCGAAGGCGAGCGCGAAGGCGGCAAACCCGAGGATCTGCAGCGTTGGATCGACGATCGTGCCCCGCAGCGCCAGCAGGTCAAACGCCCCCGTCCACGAGCCGGTTGCGGCCTGGTGGCTAAAGGCCGTCGCTAGGATCGCCACGAGCATGAGGAGTGATCCGACGAGCGTGTAGAGGACGAACTTGATTGTGGCGTAGATGCGGTCGGCCCCACCCCAGATGCCGATGATCAGATACATCGGAACGAGCACGATCTCCCAGAAGATGTAGAAGAGGAAGAGGTCAAGCGCCAAGAAGACGCCGAGCATGCCGGTCTCGAGGATGAGGAAGCTAATGAAGTACTCCTTCACGCGAGTCTGAATTGGACCAAAGCTCGCGAGGATGCAGATCCAGCTGAGCAGCGTCGTCAAGACAACAAGCGCGCCAGAGAGCCCATCAACGCCAAGGTGGTACGTGATGCCGAACGATGGAATCCACGAGAGCTGTTCGCTGAAGGCAAATTCACCGCTCTGGCCGCGAATGCCAACCAGCATGCCGAGGCTGAGTGCGAAGGTGATCAGTGACACCCCGAGTGCAGCAAAACGAATCAGGCTCGGCCGCGAGGATGGAAGTGCTGCGATGCCGAGCGCGCCAAGAAGCGGCAGGAAGATGATCAGCGACAGGATCGGCATGTCGTTCATCCTGCAATCACCAGGTAGGCGGCAGCGATGGCCACCAGGCCGAATGCAATGCCGAGCGCATAGTTCTGCACACGCCCGGTTTGAATTTGTCGCAAGCCGCGACCGCCGCTCGAGGTGAGCGAGGCAACACCGTTCACGGTCCCGTCAACAACGCGGCGATCAAACCACCAGAGCGCGTTTGAGAGCTTTCGGCCAAATCGCACGAAGACGAGATCGTTGAGATCGTCGAAGTACCAGCGGTTGCGGCTTCCGTCGTAGAGCGGCTGCAGGCGCTTGGTGACGCGACCAAGGAGCTCGTTGTTGTCGCTGCGGAAGAGGCGCACGCCAACCGCTGTGCCGATCGCGGCAACGGTGACGCTCCCGAGCATAAGGAGTCCGCCAATGCCAAACAGTTCCCACGGTTTATGCACGGTGCCGAGCATCTCATCCGCTGGATGGAAGATCGGCTCAAGCGCATGAACGATGACGCCGTCTGCGACTGGGAAGCCGAGCGCTGCACCGATAGCAATCGATGGCACGGCGAGAATGATCAGCGGCACCGTCATCGTCCAGGGCGATTCGTGTACATGTGATTCGTCATGCACGCGGCTCTTCCCCCAGAAGGTGAGACCCATGAGACGAAACATGTAGAAGGCGGTCATGGCGGCAACGATCATGCCCACGAGCCACACCCACGCGTATCCAAACTTGAATGCTTCGGTGAGAATTTCGTCTTTCGACCAGAACCCGGCGAGTGGCGGTAGGCCAGCAATCGCAACGGTTCCAACCAACATCGTTGCGTATGTAATAGGAATCTTGCGCCAGAGCCCACCCATCTTCGTCATATCTTGCTCGCCGTTCACCGCGTGAATCACCGAGCCTGAGCCGAGGAAGAGGAGCCCTTTGAAGAATCCGTGCGTGATCAGATGGAAGATCGCTGGCACCCATGCGCCGACACCAAGTGCCGCAAACATGTAGCCGAGCTGCGAGAGGGTTGAGAAGGCGAGCACGCGCTTGATGTCGGTCTGCGTGAGCGCAATTGAGGCGGCGAAGATCGCGGTGAAGATGCCGATCGCGGCAACGATGATCATCGCCTCAGGGCTTGCAGCGAAGAGTGGGCTCATTCGCGCCACGAGATAAACGCCCGCGTTGACCATGGTTGCTGCGTGAATGAGGGCGCTGACGGGGGTTGGCCCCTCCATGGCGTCGGGGAGCCAGACGTGGAGTGGGAACTGTGCCGACTTGCCGACCGCACCACAGAAGATGAGTAAGGCGATCACCGTTGCTGCTGGGCCGACGAGCTCGCCTGCGGCAACGCCCGCAAGCACCGTGCTGATGTCGAGTGAGCCGAAGACGACCACGAGGCCCATGAGGCCGAGGGCGAAGCCGACGTCACCCACGCGGTTCGTAATGAAGGCCTTCTTAGCGGCCAAGCCTGGTGCGGTCTTCGTGTACCAGAAGCCGATCAGCAGGTACGAGGAGAGGCCGACGAGCTCCCAGGCGGCGAAGACGACGAGGAGGTTATCGGCGAGGACGAGGAGCATCATCGAGAACATGAAGAGGTTCAGGTAGGCGAAGAAGCGCCAATAGCTGCCGTCGTGACTCATGTAGCCGACGCTGTAGAGGTGCACGAGGGCGCCGACCGTGGTCACTACGAGAAGAAGGGCGCCGGTGAGGGAGTCGACGTGCAGGCCGAGCCCGAAGCTCAGGTCGCCCGAGGCGATCCAGGTGAAGAGCTTCATTGAGGCGCCCGCCTCGCCGAGGCCCCCCGTGAGGGCCGGGATCGCCAGGCTCATGGAGAGGGCCCAGGTGACGATGATCGCCCCGAGCGGCACGATGTGGGCCAGCTTGCCGAGGCGTCGGCCGACCGCCGCCGTGAAGGCGAAGCCGAGCAGTGGGAGAAGAAGGAGGAGTGGCGCGTAGCCCGGAAGGGCGCCCACTTCGACCAGGGTCTCTGCAGTGATCATCGGCTACTGCCTCATCGTGTCGTACTCGTCGACCAGCGGCGTCTTCCGGTTGCGGAAGATGGCGATCACGATCGCCAAGCCGACGGTGGCCTCTGCCGCCGCCACGGCGATGATCAGCAACGCAAAGGCTGCCCCCTGCCCTGCGAGCGACGGAATAAATGCGCCGAACGCGAGTGCGGCAAGGTTCACGGCGTTCAACATCAACTCAATGCTCATCAACATGGTGATTGCGTTTCGGCGTGCAAGGAAGCCGAAGGAGCCGATAGCGAAGAGCATCCCCGAGAGGACGAGGTATGGCTCCAGGCTCCCGGCGATTTGGCTCACTGCCCCTCCTCGCCCACTTCGTCCGCCTTTGGCTCCATCGCGAGATAGAGGCCGCCGATCACGGCGGAGAGGATGAGCACGCTTGCGATCTCAAATGCAAGAAGGTACGGGCCGAAGAGTGCCGCGGCAACAGGGGCCGTGCCGGTTGCGGTTGGTGTGTCGGTAAACACTGTTGAGCCCCAGTCCGTGCTTCCAAACGCGAGGCCGAAGAGCACAGCAAGTAGGACCGAGGCAAGGGCGGCAGGCGCTACCTGTGTCTGAAACGCAAGCTTCACAGGCGCAACCTTTGACTGCGTAAGCATGATGGCAAAAAGGATCAGCACACTGATTGCGCCGATGTACACCAACACTTGTGCGCCAGCAACGATCGCAGCGCCCAGCATTACGTAGATACCTGCGAGTGCGCCAAGGGTGAGGATCAGGAAGAGGCCGCTCTTAATGATGTCGCGGCCAAAGACCACGCCGAACGCCGCGGCAAGAACTACGCCGCTCAGCAGTAAGAAGAGGACGTCTGACCAGCCGAGGCCGATAAACGGGATGACGTCGGGGAGCGGCATTCGCTACTTCCGGAGGCTCTGCGGCAGCACCGGGAGCTGTCGTGCCGGATCGTAGCGTCGACCCGCAACGGTGTTCTCCC
>JBILBX010000117.1:0-2991 GCA_044353495.1 Candidatus Limnocylindrus sp.
TCCAGCGAGCCGCAGCGCTCGCCATTGCGGCCCATGTAGCGCCGCTCGTGCGCGATAGCGAAAGTGCGATGCCAGCTCGCGACGTGATTGTGCTTGAGCGCATTCGAACATTCGGACACGGTGAGAATCAACACCAAGCCGCCGCAGCGTATCGACGCGTACACGCGAAAGACGCCGGAATCATGGGCGCACGCGTGCTGCAAGGGCAAGAGCCGAGCCTCAACGACCTGCTCGACTTAGATGCAGGCGCGCGACTGGTCGCCGATCTGCCAACACCAAGCGTTGCGCTCATTCGTCATACAGACCCAATCGGTGTTGCAACTGCCGAGACCCCGCTCGGCGCACTCACGCGTGCAATTGAAACAGATGCAGCGGCGAGCTCTGGCTCAACGATTGTGTTGAACGTGCCAATTGATCGTGCTGTCGCCGCGCTGATCGCATCAGGAACATTTGAATCGGTGCTCGCACCAGGGCTCGCCGACGATGGTGCAGCAGAGACGCTACGCACGCGACCAGAGCTGAGTGTGGTGATTGGCCTCACACATCGCGACACAGAGCTCGACATGATCGGCGTAAGCGGCGCGGTGCTCTTGCAAACTGCTGACACCGGCAACATTGAGCGCTCGCAACTTCGTGTGGTCACTGAACGTCGACCAACGCTTGATGAGCTCACCGACCTGCTCTTCTCGTGGCGCATCGTTCGGCACATTCGATCAAACGCCATCGTGGTGGCGCGCGGTGCTGCAACACTCGGCATCGGCGCCGCACAAGTGAATCGCCGCGTTGCTGTTGACATTGCGCTGAATCAAGCGGGCGAGCGCGCACGCGGTGCAGTAATGGCGAGTGACGCGTACTTCCCATTTGCAGAAGGAATTGCTGCAGCGGCAGCAGCGGGAATCACGGCAATTGTTCAACCAGGTGGTTCACGCCGTGATGCCGCGGCAATCGAGATCGCTGATCGTCACGGTATTGCGATGGTCTTTACCGGACGCCGACACTACCGCCGTTAGCGCGTTACACCCAGCGCAGCGCTGCCTCGTCCCACGCGCCGACACAGAGCGCCGCAGCGTCACCTTCAATGCGGCGCTGCACATCACGGAGCTCACGGGCAGTGCCCTGCCACCCTGGAGCCTTTAGTGTCGGAGAGATGTCGGCAAGCGGTGCTAAGACAAAGAGACGCGAAGCGGCCGCGGGATGCGGAACAACGAGTGGCCGATCTACATCAGCGCCATCGGGCTCAGTGCCGTGCGGTCGCGGATGCACGACCGCAATGTTCTCCATTGCAATGATGTCAATGTCGAGTCGGCGCGGACCGAACCGCACCGTCGGTACGCGTCCAAAGAGGCGCTCCAACTCCTTGACGCGTGTGAGCACTTCAACGGCGGCCGCTGCCGGCTCTTCGGGAAGTGCCGCGCGCACTTGAAGTGCTGCGTTGAAAAACTCTGGCTGGTCAACGAGCCCAACTGGCGTGGTGCGATAGAGCGGCGAGACCTGCTCCATCTTCCAGCCAGGAATGTGCGCGAGTGCGACAACCGCTTCGGCCAGCGTGGCGACAGGGTCGTCGAGATTGGCCCCGATCCCTAGGTGCACAACGAGCTGGCGCATGTGCCCGACGGTAGCGCCGCGTAGGATCTACTGCATGGAAGAGGTAGAGCGTCTCATTCGCGACGAGGCCCAGCGCGAGGGTTCGATCGGATTCGCGCGATTTATGGAGCGCGCCCTTCTCGAACCTGGGCTTGGCTACTACGCCACAGCGCAGCGTCGGGCGGGTCGCAGCGGTGACTTTATGACCGCGCCAGAGCTGCACCCCATCCTTGGTGCCGCCATCGCGCACCTGGCGGCCACAACGTGGGAGCGCCTCGGCCGCCCCGGAACCTTCCGCTGGCGCGAGTACGGCGCCGGCGAGGGGACGCTCCTCCTAGCGGCACTCGACTACCTCGCTCGCGAGGAGCACCCCCTTCTCGGAGCGCTGGAGGTTTCCGTGCTTGAGGCAAACCCGCACCGTCTCGCCGATCTGACGGCGGCACTGGCGGCACTCCCGGACGGGGGGCCGCCCCTCGTCCCGGCGGGGAGCCCACCCGTCGCCGGGATCGTGGTCGCCAATGAGTTTGCCGACGCCCTCCCCTTTCACATCCTGGTTGGACGCGCCGCCGCCCCCGCCGGCTTCGCCGAGCGCCGTGTGGGGGTTGATTCTGTAACAAATGCGCTCACCTGGGTCGAAGGGCCACCCGACCCGGAGGTCGCCGATCGGCTCACCCCCCTCATGGCCGCCTGGCCACCTCTGGCGGAGGGGCAGCTCGCCGAGATCTCGCCAGCCACCGCTGAATGGGCCGCCACGCTGGGGGCCGAACTCACCGAAGGGGTCGTGATCGTGCTTGATTACGGCCGTGAGGGGGCCGCCCTCCGCGACCCTGCCAGCCGCATGGCCGGAACCGCCCTCGCCTACCAGGGGCACCGAGCAACCGCGGACCTCCTGAGTGAGCCGGGGAGCCGCGATCTGACCGCCCATGTGGACCTCACCCTGCTGCGGACGGCGGCGACGGCGGGCGGACTTCGTCACGTGACGAGCACGAATCAGGCCAGATTTCTCGCAACCGCGGGGGTCGACAACGAGGTCGCCCGAACGCGCACGGGGCCGACGGCAACCCTCGAAGGGGCGATCGCCCTGCGCTCTGCACTCGCCCAACTGATGGATCCGCGCCGCATGGGCGGATTCGCCGTGGAGGTGTTTGTGGCGGGGAGTTCTCCAGGGGCAAATGCGCTCGCCGACCCCGCATCGCCGCTGCCTGGAACGGCGGCTCCGAATCGCCCCCTCGTCTAGAATCCGAGCGTAATCACCCGAGCCCCCGCTACGGGGTACGCGCCGGGTTGATGGATCGAACGGGGGAGTTTCATGACCGGACTCTGGTACGTCCTCGGTTTCGCAGTCGCAGGCGCCTCCTTTGTTTTCCTTACCATCGGCCTCGCCTGGCTCATCTCCCACCGCACGCG
>JBILBX010000118.1:0-2984 GCA_044353495.1 Candidatus Limnocylindrus sp.
GAAGAGCGGTGCTGCGACCATCGCCTGGACAGCCGCCTTCTCAACCGACGACGCGACCATCGCTGCGGCACAGTGGCTCGCCCGTGCAGCAGCTGCCGCCGCGGGGATCCAGAGCGCCAGCATTGCGTCGCTCTACGCCGCGCGCGCGGAGAACGCCTACGAAGGACTTACCGTTCCGGCACTCAACCTTCGTAGTCAGGTCTTTGACATGGCTCGTACCGCACTCGAGACCGCCGCGGCAATGGACGGCTCCGCGCTCATCTTTGAGCTGGCGCGCTCGGAGCAGACCTACACCTTCCAGCGTCCTGCCGACTACGCCACGAGCATTCTCTGCGGCGCGATCGCCGCTGGTTGGCGCGGGCCACTCTTCATTCAGGGAGACCACTACCAGTTCGTCGCCAAGAAGTACGCCACCGATCCCGAAGGGGTCGCCGCCGAGATCGCACGCGCCTGCCGACTCGCCGTTGATGCCGGGTATCGCAACATCGACGTCGATGCCTCGACACTGGTTGACCTCGCTCTGCCAACGGTGCAAGAGCAGCAGCGCGTAAATGCGGTGCGCACCGCCGAGGCGGTCGCCCTGGTTCGTGAGTTGGAGCCGACGGGGATCGAGATCAGCATGGGTGGCGAGATCGGCGAGGTGGGGCATCAAAACTCCACCGCCGAAGAGCTTGCCGCCTATCTCGACGAATTCGATGTCGCGCTGGCGAGCCGCCGCGCCGGTGCGCGTGGCCTGCGCAAAGTCTCTGTGCAGACCGGCACAAGCCACGGTGGTGTGCCACTTCCAGGTGGCGGCGTTGCCGAGGTGGCCCTCGACTTTACGGTGCTCCAAGAGCTCGGCGAGCTGGCTCGCGCCCGTGGCCTCGCTGGTGCGGTGCAGCACGGTGCATCCACACTTCCAGAAGACCTCTTCCATCGCTTCCCTGAAGTTGGCACCGCCGAAATTCACTTGGCAACAGGATTCCAGAACATCCTGCTCGATCACCCGGCCCTCGACGCATCGCTCCGCGCCGAGATCACCGCGTGGCTGCGCGTCAACGCCGCGGATGAGGCGAAGCCTGGCGACACCGACGAGCAGTTCCTTTACCGAACGCGCAAGAAGGCGCTCGGGCCCTTCAAGCAGGCGCTCTGGGAGGCGGCGGGTACGCCAGAGATCCTCGAGACTCAGCGCGCGAAGTTCCAGTCGCTCTTCACACAGCTCGGTGTTGGTGGTTCGCGCGCGCTCGTCGAGCGCTACGTCACTCAGGTAGCCGATCCGCTCCCGCCCGCTCCGGCCGACCTGCTCCGCTAGGCGGGGGAGCCCCGCCGGAAGTTAGCTGCGGGTGATGCCAGCGGCGTCGAGCGACTCTTCCAGAATCTTCAGAGCGAGATCAATTTCTGCCGCCGTAGTGACGAGTGGCGGAATGATGCGAATCACTTGCGCGTACGAGCCGGCGGAGAGGAGCAGCAACTTGCGCTTGTTCGCCTCGGCGATGACGCGCTTCACTGCAGCAGGGTCAGGGGCGCGACCGTCGCCTGCACCAGGCTGAACAAACTCAAGGGCAAGCATCAGTCCGAGTCCGCGAACATCGCCGATCCCAGGGCGACCGGCAGCGATCTTCTTCAAACCGTCGAGCATCTGCGTGCCGCGGGCTGCCGCGTTCGCAACGAGCCCCTCTTCCTCAATGACATCAAGGGTGGCGAGGGCGGCGGCGCAGGCGACGACGTTGCCACCGTAGGTACCGCCATGGGTGCCTGGCTCCCACGTCTCGAGGAGCTCCTTGCGAGCGATGATCCCCGAGAGGGGGAGACCAGAAGCGATCCCCTTCGCCATCACCAAGATGTCGGGCTCAACGTTATGGTGCTGCACGGCAAACATCTTCCCGGTGCGCCCGTACCCGGTCTGCACCTCGTCGGCGATCAGCAGAATGCCGAGCTCACGGGTGAGTTCACGAAGTCGTGGCAGGAAGCCGGCTGGGGGCACGACGTAGCCACCCTCGCCAAGGATCGGCTCAACGATGACGGCGGCAACGTCCTCGGCGCTCGCGAGCGTATGGAGCGTGAGGTCCCACTCCTCTTCCCAACGGCAGCTGCATCCGGCGCAGGCGCCTGGGGCACCGGCGACGGCAGGGTTGCGTGCCTCAACGGGTGCGCGGAAGCAGGAGGGGAATGCGGTGCTGTAGACCGAACCAGGGAGTGGCTCGAAGTGGCCGCGGTAGACGTTCTTCGCCGTGGTCAGCGCCATCGTCTGCGCGGTACGTCCGTGGTACCCGCCGCGGAAGGTGAGGATCACGCGGCGCTTGGTGGCGCGTCGCGCCAGCTTCACCGCCGCCTCGACCGCCTCCGATCCAGAGTTCGAAAGGAAGACGCCCCACGGGCCACCGTCGAGCACCGTGCTCAGTCGCTCGTGCAGCCGCAGCCCCGGCTCATGGAAGACGATGTTCTGCTGCCCATGGATCAACTTGGTTGCCTGCTCGGCGATCGCGGCGGCAATCTTTGGATGCGCATGCCCTGTGTTCACCACGCCGATCCCCGAGGTGTAGTCGAGCCAGCGCTCGCCACTGCGATCGATCAGCCAGGATCCTTCACCGCGCTCCACGTCGACGTTGGCGGCGCGACCCCACACTGGGGCGATCACGCTGTGCGGCGGAATTGGACCGCGTTCGTTGCTCATGCGCGACGCCGCTGGAGGAACGAGCCGACCGCCACGGCACTCACCGCAACAACAAAGAAGATCGTGCCGATAGCGTTGACCTGCGGCGGTACGCCGACGCGCGCCGAGCCCCACACGAACATTGGGAAGGTGGTGGTGCGCCCAGCGGTGAAGTTGGTGATCACAAAGTCGTCAATGGAGAGGCTGAAGGCCAGGAGGCCGGCCGCAGCGATGCCCGGAAGGATCAGCGGGAAGGTGACGCGCCAGAAGGTTTGCCATCCATCGGCGCCAAGGTCGGCCGACGCCTCTTCGAGGCGGCGATCAAAGCCCGAGAGTCGCGCACGCACGGTCA
>JBILBX010000119.1:0-2970 GCA_044353495.1 Candidatus Limnocylindrus sp.
TTCGAATCAACAGGGTTGAACATTGGGAGGAGCGTGCCACGCCACCCCTGACATGGCAAACGGGGGGCACCCCCCTTCTCCGCAAGGCGGTATGGTTCCCGTTATGAGCCAACCGACTGAGACTCCACGACGCTCAGCCTTCGCGGCAGCCGTCTTTTCGCTCCTCGTCCCAGGGTTCGGCCACCTCTATGAGCGGCGCTGGAGAGCGGCACTCCTCTTCCTCGCTCCCCCCACCCTCATCCTGGCGCTCGTCAGCGGAATCGTCGTGGCCGATGGGCTGCCCGGCCTCGTCGGCCTCCTGATCACGCCCTTTGGGCTGAGTGCGGCTGGCATCCTCAACATTCTTCTCGCCGTCTGGCGTGGCGTTGCGGCGGCTGATGCCTGGCGCTGGGCCGTGCGCCGCGAGAGTGGGGCTCGCGCCATCGGCACCTCGCTTGCTGGCCTGAGCATCTCGCTGATTGCCGCCCTCTCACTACATCTGGTCCTGGGCAGCTATGTCAGCACCGCGTCGGAACTCGTTGGCGGCATCTTCTCCTCGGGCACCGTGACGCCCGGTGCTACCCCTGCGCCGCGCTGGGATGGGAAGGAACGCCTCAATGTGCTCCTCGTCGGCATTGACCAACGTGGCGACAGCACCTCCTTCAACACCGACACCCTGATCGTCGCGAGCGTTGACCCAGTGAACGGAACGGTCACCATGTTCAGCATTCCACGCGACACCGTTGATTTCCCTGTCCCCGCGAACGCCCAGCGACTCTATGGGGCCACGTACGGCAACAAGATCAATTCGTACTACGCATCAGCGAGTCGCAATCCCAACGTATTCCCTGACGGCCCAATGCCCGCCCTCCGCGAGATGCTGGGCAACTTCTACGGCATGAAGATCGATTACTCACTGATGGTGAACTTCACCGGCTTCCAAGAGATTGTGGATGCCCTGGATGGCGTGCGTATCACCGCGAGGAACCCAGTAACCGATGACTCGTACCCCATTGGTGGTGGCAGGTACGCACGCATTCATGTTCTGGCCGGTGTGCACGCGATGGATGGCGCAGAGGCGCTGATCTTTGCTCGCTCACGGCACGGCAGCTCCGACTTTGATCGCGCCGCTCGACAGCAGCAGGTGATTTCGGCGATTCGGGCGCAGAGCGATATGGCGGCGATCACCCGAAACCTTCCTTCGCTTGCAGCGGCACTCAAGGATTCGCTCAAGAGCGACTTCCCCCAGCAGGATCTCCCGCTCCTCTTAGACCTCATCGCGCAGATTGATGCTGGGAGCATTCGCAGCCTCGTCTTCACGCCGCCGACCTACCAAACGGTCGGATCCGATAGTCGCGGGTACATCATCACCCCTGATGTGGCGAAGATTCGTGCCGCGGTACTGCAAGCCTTCACCGCTCAGCCAACCAAAGAGGAGCGCGAGGCTGACGCAATCGCCAGGGAGGCGGTGCGGATCTGGGTGCTGAACGGTACTGGAAGAAAGGGTGAGGCCGGAGTTCTTGCGACGGCGCTCAGCCGCGCAGGTCTTGACGCTTCGGCACCAACGACCATCACACCAGGTGAGATCGGTCTCCTTAAGACGCGATTCATCGTCTTCAACGGGGCCGAGCAGCGGATGCCAGTCTCCCTCGCGTTACTTGAGCGCCTCCTCGGTATGAAGGCAACGCTCATCGATGACGCGTCCGTGACGGTTGATGTTGAGATCATTACTGGCGCCGACGTACCGACCATCACCCCCTAGGGGTTGATCGGAGTTAGTAGATCGGCGTGAGCCAGTGCTTGTAGGCGGGAACCTTGCCGCGCACAGCATCGAAGTAGCGGCTCTGGATTCGCTTCGTTAGCTCGCCAATCTTCCCCGTGCCAACGGAACGGTGATCAACCTCGATGACTGGCGACACCTGCGCGCCCGTCCCCACGAGGAAAATCTCATCAGCGATGTAGAGCTCGCTGCGGTCGATCTGTCGCTCTGCGACAGGGATACCGAGCTCTGCGGCAATCTCAATGATGCCCGCTCGGGTGATCCCCTCCAGGATGTCGTCGTTCACGCCAGGGGTAATGAGCTTTCCACCACGCACCATGAAGAGGTTCTCAGCCGAACCCTCGGAGACCTTCCCCGCCTCGGTGAGCACGATTGCTTCGTCAAAGCCGTTCAGTCCCGCCTCACTCTTGGAGAAGGCGCTGTTCACGTAGTTGCCGGCAACCTTGGCTCGCGCCGGAATGGCCAGGTCAGAGGTGCGGCGCGTGGCCACGGTCGCGCAACGGATCCCTGTTGCGGTGTCGATGTAATCGCCAAATGGGACAGAGATGACGTAGAGATCGTTCTCGAGACCGTGCAGCTTTACCCCAATCGCCTTGGTGCTCTTGTAGACGCTTGGCCGAACGTACACGTCCTCTTTAAAGGCGTTCCGCTTCAGCAGCTCGACCACGATCCCTTTGACCGCCTCCACCTCTGGGAGCGGGTCCATGAGCATGATCTTGCAGGAGGAGCGCAGGCGCTCCAGATGCTCGGTGACCTTCAGCGCATAGAGCTGCTGCTCGTCAGCGTTCCAGTAGGCACGAATCCCTTCAAAGGTTGCCGTGCCGTACAGGAACGCGTGCGTCATCACGCTTACCTTCGCGTCGGCCAGCGGTCGGAAGTCACCCTCCAGATAGGCGGTGATCCCGTCGTACTCGTTGCCCGTGCTCTTCGCCATGGTGCGCGCCTCTACCGGACCTAGCCCTGGTGCTGCGGTGCGTATGGCAAGAGCGCCATCTGCCGAGCGCGCTTCAGCGCTGCGGTCACTTCACGCTGATGCTGCGCGCAGGTGCCCGTCTTGCGTCGTGGCTCGATCTTGGCGCGGTCTGAAAGGTAGCGGCGGAGACGATTGATCTCCTTGTAGTCGATGTATCCCTGCTTATCGCTGCAGAACGAGCAGACGCGGCGACGTCGCCCTGCGCCGAACTTGTCATCACGCTTCTTGAATCGCTTTG
>JBILBX010000120.1:0-2966 GCA_044353495.1 Candidatus Limnocylindrus sp.
TGGATTGCAGGTGCGATTCCGGTCATCGTTATTGCGATTGAGCTTGCGATTGCGTTCGCACAATCGTTGGGGGGCATCATCGCCGGACCAGAGCCAACGTCGGCTGAGGTTGGCGTGATGGTTGAGCGACTGAGCGCCTTGCTTGCCTCGGTAGGACTCGATGTCGATCTCGTACCGCTGGCTACCACGGTGATCCTCGCCATCCGCGACGTGGCAGCATCGGTGCAGACAAACATTGCAGCGATCGCGGCAGGCGCGATTGGTGCGCTTGGACCACTCATTCTCGCGATTGGTATCGGCATCATCCTCTCGGCAAATCCTGCACACCTCGACTCGGTTGATCAGCTTGCAACGCGCGGGCGAGTTCGTAGTGCACAGCGTTCACGAAAGATTCTTGAAGAGATCATCGCCCGGTTTATTGGGCGACACGTTGCACTCGGGTTTGTCTATGGCCTAGTCGTATTCGTTGGCGCCACTGTTGCCGGAGCCGATGGCCTGTTGGCCGCCGTGCTTGGCGGCATCGTCATGGCAATCCCCTCAATCGGACAGGGCGCTGCGGTGCTGCCGCCACTCGCGCTCTCGATTCTCGCCGCCGGCCCCTACGTTCTCCCTGGCTCCGTGGTGATCATCGTTGGCTGGCTCCTCTGTGCCACGCAGCTCGCGCCCCGCCTCATGAACGGTGTGCTGCGCCTCTCAGGAACCACCGTCTTCGTTGCAGGTAGCATCGGCGGGCTCGTTGGCGGCGTTCTCGGAGCGGTCTTTGCCCTGCCGGTTGTTGCCGCCGTTGCCGCCATTCGTCGTGATGAGGCGCCAATGAGCCCAAGATCGGTGAAGCGAGCCGCAAAGAGCAAGCACCGCTAGTTCATCCCGCTCCCTCGAGCGAGCAGTAGCTCCGCGCAGGTGTAGCCTCTAGGCATGCCAACAACACGAACTCGGTCCCGCATCGCCCCAGCCTGGCGTGGGCCGTTTCGCCATCGCAACTACCGACTCTTCTGGTTCGGGCAGCTCGTCTCACTGGCAGGCACCTGGATGCAGTCGATCGCGCAGGCCTGGTACATCACCGAACTCACGAATGAGCCCGCGTGGCTCGGCATCGTTGCCGCTGCGCAGTTCACGCCGGTGATGATCCTCGGGCTCTTTGGCGGCGTCCTCGCCGACGCGCTCCCCAAGCACCGTGCACTGATGGGAACCCAGGTCAGCCTGATGGTGCTCGCACTACTGCAGGCGGCCCTCGTGGCTACGGGACTCATGACACTCCCGCTCCTCATCCTCATGGCCGTCCTGCTTGGTGTCGTGAATGCCATCGACATGCCTGTTCGCCAATCGTTCTTTAGCGAGATGGTTCCCGAAGATGAGGTCGGTCGGGCCGTTGCGATGAACTCGGCGATGTTTAACGGCGCACGTGTGATTGGCCCAGCGATCGGCGGCGTACTCATTGGTGTCATTGGCGTGGCCGGCTGCTTCGCAGTGAATGGCGCCAGTTTCCTTGCAGTGTTGTTGGCGCTTCTGTCTATGCGTGCCGATGAACTCCGCCCTGCACCGCGCACCCCACGTCCGCGAACCGTTGCCGACGTGCTCATCAGCCTCGCTGAGGGGGTTCGATTCGTGGCGCGCACGCCGCTCATCGCCCTCTGCGTGTTTGTCATCGGCGTGATCTCTGGCGTGGCGATGAACTTCAACGTGATCGCTCCGATCCTCGCGCGGAGCGTGTTGGAGATCGGCGCGCCAGGCCTCGGGCTCCTGATGGCCGCAATTGGGTTTGGGTCGCTGAGTGGAGCGCTCGCGGTTGCCATGCTGCGTCAACCACGTACCGCAGTGATCATTGGTGGCGCAGCAGCGCTCGGCGTTCTCTCCATCGTGGCCGGGGCCGTGAGTGGAAGCGGAGCGCCGTGGGCTGCACTCGTTACTGGAGTAGCGCTCTTCGGCGCAGGCTTCGGTGCGATCGCCATGGCAGCAACCGCGAACGCCGCGATTCAAACCTCGACGCCGCCAGCACTGCGCGGTCGGGTGATGAGCGTGTATACGACGGTCTTCGCCGGCTCAACGCCAATCGGGGGGCTTGGGACGGGGGCGGTGGTTTCACTGATTGGGGCGCCAGGCGCGCTGATCGTTGCAGGCGGGTTGGCGCTGATCGCCACGGCGTATGCGGCGACGCGGTGGCGGTCAATCCTCTAGCTAGGGGAGGCGCACCCGGCGCCAGGAACTCTCGTTCCCAGCCGCATCAATCAGGCGTACCTCAACGGTGACACCACGCATCAACAAGACAACCTTCCCACCCGTAGATTTCATGAACGGACCGATTTCAATTTCATCGCCGGCGGCGAACCTGAGCGGCTTCTCGTAGCCAACTCGCACCTCAATGGCAACGGTGCCGGTGCCCGAGTCGGTTCCAGCAATCTTCAGAAGATACGGGGCTGGGTTCCCGCGCGATGCACGCCCTTCGCGCACACGCACGCCACTGATGCGTGGATCGGTGCGATCTCGCCCAGCGGCAACCGCGAACGGGGTTCGCTCTGAGCCACCAACAAAGCGCATCCATACCGTTGCGCTTGACGTGCCGAGTTGCGGAAGTCGCGACCAGCTACGCACTTCGCGGATGGCGTAGGTGCGTGCGCTGCGGAAGGTTTGTCGATCGGCGACTTCAATCGCACGGGCACCCGGCGGCGCATACTCCTGCAAGATCTGCAGCGCGAGGTCGGCATCAAAGGGTGTACTGGCAGTCGCGGCAGCAAGCAGGTCGCCGAGAGTGAGCGCTGGCGGAGTTGGCGTGGCCGGCTCATCACTTGGCGACGCTTCAACATCGCCCTCTTCGCCACCCTCGCCGTCCGTGGCGTCAGGGTCAATCTCCTCTCCCGGATCTTGTCCCGGGTCAGGCTCTGGCTCTTCCTCACTAGGAGCCGAGGCATCAGGATCGAGGCTCTCATCTGGCGACACGCTCTCGTCCGGATCGGCACTCTCGTCGGCGA
>JBILBX010000121.1:0-2943 GCA_044353495.1 Candidatus Limnocylindrus sp.
GGACCGGTGACCGGCTCAACGCCGCATCGGAGCGTGCAGTGCTTGACGCATGGGTGGCGTTCATGGATGCGTGGCGCAGTTCGCTCAACATCACCTGGGATGCGACGCGAATCGTGCACTGGTCACCCGCAGAACGAAACCTGCTCTTCACCGCCGCCGACTCCGCCGCCGGTCGTCACCCAACCTGGTCGCTCCCCGACGAGATCGGCTGGTTCGATGCGTTCGACGAGCTCGTCTACAAGGTGCCGGTCAGTGTGCGCGGCGCCTACGGCTTCGGCCTCAAAGACATCGCCAAGGCGATGCGCGCCGAGGGGCTCATTGATGTCTCATGGGGCGATGGCCCGGCCGATGGAATGGGTGCGATGGCTGCGGCGTACACCGCCGATGCTCACGCCGGCGCCGAGGGGAAGCGCCTCGCCGACTACGACTACTTCCGTTCTGGCACTGAGTACAACGCGGCAGATTGCCGCTCGATGTCGCTCGTGCTCGCCTGGCTACGCGCGAACCGTTAGGCCGCCGCGCTGAACGCGCTATCGACGCCGATAGCGCCGAGCGACCACCGAGTAGAGGGGGAGTTTCAACAGGAGGGTTGAGATTGGGCGTGCCTCACGGCCGTTTGGCCCCTCAACCGCCAAGAGTTGATCGGCGGCGTCCCCCTCCACATGGCGGGGATCGCAGTAGGCAACGTCAATCTCCACTTCGCCAGGGATGGCGGCGCCAAGTTCTGACTCAAAGCTCTTGGGCACCGATTCATCGAAGTAGTCGGCGCGGAGCTCTTCTTCCATCTGCCAGCGAGGGCTGCGGAAGAGCACCGCGCGCCAAGCGTCAGCAACCGCAGGGGTGACAGTGCCATCTTGTGGCTGTGGGTTGGGCGAGAGGTCTTGCCCGCGCGACCAGCGCGCCGCCTGATGCAGCAGGGTGTACTCATCAAGCTCCAAATAGGCGGCAAGATCGTCGGCCGGCGAGGTGTCACCGAAGATCGCGCGAATCCCTGGCGCAAACGCCTCCTTCATGTCGAGGTCAATGCCGCGAACGGTGCGATGCAGGTAGACCTGCTGGTAGAGGAATTGTCGCGCGCCGAGGAATGACTCGAGTGCACCAACCGCTGGCTCATACAGCGTGAGGCCACGCGCGCCAATGAAGCTGTAGTGACGAAGACGCTCAACGTCGACCGCCGCAGTGCGCACGCCGGTCATGTAGGAGTCGCGTCGCACGTAGTCAAGGTTGTCGACGGTGAAGACGCCCGAGAGGAGCGGCTGCAGGATTCGTACCCAGGCTGGAACGGTTGGGTCTTCAAGTGGTGGCTTTGAGATGAGGAAGCTGACCCAACGCGGATCAATGGACTCTGTTTTTGTGAAGGCATCGCGAGCCGCGGAGTCGCCGGGTGCCCGACGCAGTTTCGTAATGATCGGCGCAAGCTCTCGTTCAATGATCAGCGCCGAGAGATCCTCGTGGGCGAGTCGCTTCCCCTTCGGTCGGCGCGGGTCGGCTGGTGCCAGGAAGGCGTCCAGTACTGCGTGATCAAAGAAGTGCGCAAACGGTCCGTGGCCAACGTCATGCAAGAGTCCTGCGACGCGCAGCGTCTCAACTACGAGCCCCTCACTTGGGAGCGTCACTCCGTCGCTGGTTAGCCGCGTCGCGAGTGACGGGTAGAGGTGACGTGCCCAGAGGCCCGCCTCATGCATAACGCCGAGGCCATGCGAGAAGCGGCTGTGTTCGGCGGTGGGGAAGACCCAGCGTGCGCTCTGCAACTGGCTGATGCGGCGCAGGCGCTGCAGCCAGGGGCTATCGAGCAGATCCTCTTCGGCCGCCTCTTCTGGTGCGTGGCCGGTAGCCGCGGCCCCCTCAGGAGTGAGGCGCTTCGTGAGCTCGATATACCCGTGGATCGGGTCGCTGATCAGGTTGACCGCCTTGAACTGCTCTGCATCCATAGCTACGCGTTTGGTTTTGCGGTGGTGCCGTAGCGCGCAGCGGCCGCCTGGTGGGTGCGCGCCATGTCGTCGCGCAGTGTCTCTGGTCGCAGCACCTCGGCGCCGTCGCCCCAGGTCAGCACCCAGGCGCGAATCTCCAGCAGCCCCGAGATGCGCGCGCGCCAGATGAGCGATCCATCGGCTTGCTCTTCAATTGATTGCGATGGATGCCAGCGCGTCTCTTTTGCGCGAGCGGCTGACTCCTTGGTGAAACGAATCACGATCTCTTCGAGCGGCTGATCGGCGACGATGTCCCACGCCGAGGCGAGGGTGCGCTCCAACTCAACATCTTTCGGCAGGTCGAACGTTGCCGTGGTGACCCGAACGTTGCTGATGCGATCGACGCGGAAGGTGCGCAGCGCGTTGCGCGTCTCATCGTGGCCGATTAGGTAGGTGGTGTGCGTTGCCGCCGACGGCTCCATCAGATACGGATGAACGCGGGCTCGTCGACTGCTGCCCGGATTGCTCCAGGCGGGCGCGTAGTCAAACTCCACAACACGACCGGTCACCCACGCAGTCGTGAGGAGGCGTAGTCGCTCGCGCGCATCGCTATCGGTGGTTAGTTGGCTCAGTTGCGTTACCGTTCGCTCCACGGCGCTGCGCAGCGGATTCTCGAGCAGGCTGCCGAGCTTCATCAGTGCCGCGCCAAGTTCTGGGTCGTAGCCAGTAGAGAATTTCGCGAGGAGTCGCGCGGCGAGCACCACAGAGATCGCTTCGTCTTTACTGAAGCGCAGTTCTGGCAGGAGTCCCTCTTGCGAGACACCCCAACGTCCAAGGTTGTTCCACACAGGTACGCCAACACTTGCCTCGAGGGCCTGCAAGTCTCGGTAGGCGGTGCGGCGACTGACGCCGAGCTTCTTGGCGAGATCCTCGGGTCGGATCCCCGCCTCGCCGGCAGCCTCGACGTAGCGCAGGGTGCGCAGGAGTCGAGCGCTGCGATCACTCTTCTGGAAGTCAGCGTCGCCCTCAGGCG
>JBILBX010000016.1:0-9444 GCA_044353495.1 Candidatus Limnocylindrus sp.
TTCAACATCATGTCAATCCCAACGATCGCCTACTTCAAGGGTGCAGGTGCCCAGCCAGTTGGTGCCGTCGGCTTCCAGACTGCTGAGCAGTTGGAGTCGCGCTTCTCGTTGAAGGAGCTCGCCTAACGCTTAACGCGTTGGCAGCGCCGACCAGCCTTAGCGCTGGCTACGTCGCTTCAGTGCCCCTACTGTCCGCGCGATGATGCCAACCAGGATCACTCCGTAGACCAGCAGAGCAAAGGCCCACTTAATGGATGAGGCCGTTGACGCTAGCTGAGCGGTCGTCGAGGAGATCGTGCCGTCCGCAAGGTACTGGCCCGACACGGTAGCTAGCCCAATGTTCTCGAGCCAATCAAAGAGGACTTGTCCAAATGGGAGCAGATTCAAGATCCCAACCTTGTGCGAATAGGGCTTGAGCAGCAGTGACACCCAGACCACATACATCACGCCGTAGATCACACCGAATAGCGTGTCCCACACCTGATTGAAGGTGATGTAGGCCGCAATCTGGTTGGCAGAGCGTTCCGCCAAGAAGGCCAGGATCTCCGCCTGCCCAAAGCCCAACGACGTGCCTAGCGACTTGATGCTGCTGTTCGCAACCTCAAATGCCTTCCCCTGCCCACTCAGAACGAGGGCGGTATAACCGGCGAAGACGAGGGTGGCGAGCACCGCGGTGACCAGGCTGGACTTCGCATAGAAGAACTGTGACGCACGGGTGAGCGGTCCGAATGTTCTCGACTGATTGGCGCTCTCAGTGCTCTTGCTAGACATTGATGACCCTCTCTCTTTCTTGCTTGCCTATTTCAACGCTGCCGCATAGGCGGCAAGTCGGTCCGCGATCAGTGCGTTTGAGATATCCGAAGCGAGGAGCGCGCGAACGCGATCCGCTTCGCCGGTATCGAAAAGGGTAATCACCTGGCGGTGATCGCCATTCAACAGCGTGAACTGCTTCCCTGGCCAGTCCCCAACCTTGATGTCGGCGATCTTCAGCCCCTGTGTCTTGCGGCCGCCGCGTGCACCGCGTTCAAACGCGTAGGTGAGGTTATCGAGAGTTAGGCCGGTAGCTGAATACACCACGAGCGAGTAGCCCGTCTTGTCTGGGAGTTCGAAGATGGCCCCTGCAGATCGCAGCTCACGAATCCCCGCACCCCAGAGTGGGCCGAGGCGCAGCTGCGAGCACTCTCGCCCGGAGTCAACGGTCACTGGCGTTGCATCCCAACCCGCGATTGGGAGAGCTCCCTCGAGAACGGTGTCAAATCCTGCGGCGCGCTGCTGATCAATCTTTTCGTTGCACGGCAGTGAGCCGTCGGGGGGCGTTGCTGGGGCGCACGCCCCTGCCGCAACCACCAGAAGCAGTGCTGCAAGCATCGTTCGCATACCGCTCATCATGACGCTTACTCCAACTCTCTGTTCGGATCAAAGAGTGGCGCGGTTGGGCGCCTCGTGCTCCCCCGAGGCGGGTGCGGCGCGCCGCGCCCTTCGAGATCATCGAGCACCACATTCGCCGCGCGGACCAGCTCTTGATCGCGGCGCACGTTATCGGCGCACCAGACGAGGTAGCCAGGGTCGCGCTTCGCCACATCGCCGACCGTTGCCCCTTCGTAGCGGCCAAAGGCGAACACTGTTGCGGCCGCCTCGCTCAGCGTTGGACGTCGATAGTCGGCGGGGAGTGGCGCGAAGCTCCGCTCTACTGGGCCCGCCGGCGAACCTGGGAGCGGGCCAACAGGGCCACGCGGCGCACGCGGTGCCCACGGCTGCTCTGGACGCCAGTTGATCGGCGCCGGGCGACTGGTGCGCGCGTTTGCGGCGGGTGCGGCATCAACAACAACGCTGGCAGTAACTGGACGCTCCGGCTTATGCCCACCCTTCGCTGGTGGCTCGGCAACTGGCGCACCATCAGAGGCCCACGCCTCAGCAAGGAGTGCTTCGGCGGCCGCATTGATGAGCGCCATCTCACGCGTCGCCTCCGTGGCGCTCTTCGGATCATCCATGAATCGATCGGGATGATGCTCGCGAGCGAGGCCCCGACGAGCGGCGCGAATCTCATCGGCACTCGCGCCAAGCGGTACGCCGAGCACCTCGTGTGGTGTGCGACGTCGCGTCATCGCGAGGCATCCTCATCTGCTGCGGTGACCGCCGCAGAGACGAGCGCATCTTCGGCCGACATCGTATCCACGCCATCACCGCCACCACGGGCGCTCTCTGGAGCTGGTGCGCCAAGGCTGATGTAGTCGGCCACCGCCGCATCGAGGCCGACGTCGGCACCCGCACGCTCGGAGAGGATCCACTTGTGCTCCAACGCATCGCAGTAGGCCTGCAGCGCGTCGCGACCAGAGGCGAGGTGCGGGCGCAGGCGGACGAGTGTCGGCTCGAGTACTTCGGCGCGCCAGCGCGCTGCCACGAGCCCCGTGGCGAGTCGTTCGCCGCTCTGCACCTGCAACCAGACGCCGTACTCATGCAGATCGTTGAGCAGAAGTTGCGCCTGCCCCTCGAGCGCATCGACGCCGGTGAGGCGCAGGAGCTGCTCTGCGTGGAAGCGGCGCGAAGCGATCGCCAGCGAGACGCGCATCCCCTCGCCGCTCGTCACATCGAGGCTCAACTCTT
Source organism: Candidatus Limnocylindrus sp. (assembly GCA_044353495.1). GTDB lineage: Bacteria > Chloroflexota > Limnocylindria > Limnocylindrales > Limnocylindraceae > Limnocylindrus. The sequence goes on from JBILBX010000016.1 coordinate 2,605, forward strand.
CGACGGCGAAGCCGAGCGCGTTCAGGTCGCGAATGCGGGTGGCCACGGCGCGACGATCGTTGGCACTAGCAACGAATGGCCGGTGCAGTTGGGCCCAGAGCGCCGTGTAGCGATCGCGTAGCGCGGCTGAGGCGCGCACCGCCGCATCGGTATCTACCTCGCTGCCACCCAGGGCGGCGGCGGCATCGGCGAGGCCGAAGGCGACGTTCTCCACCAGGATGTCGAGATCGTGTTGACGCTGCCCATCGCTGAGCTGCTCTTGATATTCGGCCGTCTCAGCGTCGACGAGGTAGGCCTGCAGTCGGTTCCCGTCGCGCTTCAACAGTGCGTTCGCGAGCGAGCCGTCGCCCCACCAGACGCCGTGTCGGTGCAGGTCAACGAGGAGAACGGCGAGCGCGTCGAGAAGTCGCCCCGAAAATTGGCCCGACGTCGCGGCACCCGGGGTGCTGAGGAGTCGTCGGTACTGAATGCTGCCGCGCAGGTAGTCGGTGATGATGAAGCCCTCGCCATCGCCGCGGTCAACGGCGCCGACGGGCGTAACGGCCGGCATCCCTGCCGACTCGAGGCGTCGCAGGATCGCGAACTCGCGCTCCACCAGCGGCGCGGGGAGTTCCTTGATGGCCAGCAGGCGGCCGGCCACGCGCACGAAGCGCACCAGGTGGCGCGATGGTCCTACTTCGAGTGGCACCAGCTCCACCTCGGGGCTCGCCCAGTCGCACAGCGGCTTCGCCCATGGGAGCGCGATCAGCGCCGGTTCAGGGCTGCGTAGCGTGACGTGTGGGGCAGCAACAGACATAGAGACCAAGTGTAGCCCCCTCCCCTACGATGAGGGAGAACGAAGGAGGCGCCATGCGCAATCTACTGAAGGCAATTGAGATCTCGCGACCCCTGCTCTGGCTCAACACGTCGATGCCACTGCTCTGGGGTGCGATTGGGTTGCGCGGAAATCTTGTCGCCAGTGATGTCGTGCTCTTCGCCTTCTTCCTCTTCCCATACAACTATTTCTTGCACGCGCCGAATGACTACTTTGACTTTGAGACCGACGCGCGCAATCCGCGCAAGGGCGGTGTTGAGGGAGCCCTCACACCGAAGCCGCTCCTGGCGCGACACGCGATCATCAGCACCCTGCTGCTCGCCCCGTTCCTCATCTTCGTCACCGCCACCTACTCATCACTGACGCTCCTCTCGCTGCTGGTGCTGCTGGTGCTCTCCGCCGGATACAACGCCCCGCCAACCCGTCTGAAGGGGCGCCCAGTTCTCGACTCGCTGACTAACGTGCTCTATGCGATTCCGCTGCAGGTTGGCCTGCATGCAGCTGGGAGCACCAACCTGATCGACGCACCGGTGCTCGTCTTCGCCGCCTGGGGGATCGGCGCACATGCGCTCACCACCATCACCGACCGCGATGAAGACGCCGCAGCTGGCGTGCGCACCATCGCCGTGCTCCTTGGCCGTCGCAATACGGCCCTCTTCGCCACCGCCTGGTTCGCGCTGGTTGGGTTCGGCGTCGCCACCATCACCGGAACACCCGCAGCGGCGCTGCTCGCCCTCCCCTACCTCGCCCTCTGCTTCATCGGCCGCGATGCTCGCGGTGAGGCGGGGCGTCGCCTCTATCGCCTCTTCCTCATCGCCAACGTGGCCTTGGGCGCATTGATCACCATGCGTGTTCTGCTGAACGTCAGCGTTGATGCGGCGATCCCTGCCGGGATCCTGGCGATGGGTGGCAGCGCGATCGCCCTCGGCGTCTCGGTTGGTCGCGCCGTTCTGCAGCGCCGATGAGCGTCGCGCCGAAGCGCGTCGTTGTTGTTGGCGCCGGCCTCGCCGGACTCGCCACCGCCATTCGCCTCGCGGCTGAGGGGGTGCAGGTCACCGTTGTGGAACGCGGCACGCGCCCTGGCGGCAAGATGGGCCGCCGCGAGATCGGCCCATATCGCTGGGATAGCGGTCCAACGATCTTCACTCTGCCAGAACTCTTCGATCAGCTCTGGAGCGCCGCTGGCGGAAAGCGCAGCGACGATCTGACGCTGCTGAAAGTAGAGCCAGCGTCGCGCACCTTCTTCGCCGACGGCAGTGTGCTCGAGACATCGAGCGACCTTGCCAAACTCGCCGCAAGCTTCGGAGCGCTTGATCCGCGCGACGCCGCGGGGATCCCCGCCTTCATGCGCCGCGGCGAGAAGCTCTGGCGCGAACTTGACCAAACCTTCTTCCGTCAGTCGCTCAGCCCGCTCAGCCTGCTGGCGCCGATGTCGTGGCTCGCGGGGATTCGCCTCGATGCCGCCACGCCGTATAGCCGCCGCATCAACAGCACCTTCCACGACGAGCGCATTCGCCACGTGATGCGCTACAAGTCCATCTACTTGGGCTCAACGCCGCAGAGTGTGCCGGGCGCCTTCCTCTCGATTCCGTACATTGAGGCGAAGTTCGGCACCTGGCACCCGCAGGGGGGCATGCACGAGGCGCCGCTCGCCATGGAGCGGCTCGCCCGCCGCCTCGGCGTGGAGTTCCGCTACGGCACCGATGCGATCGGCAGCATCATCAGCAAGAAACGCATCAGCGCCCTCCGCGTTGCCCCGCGCAGCGACAGCCGCGCGCTCGGCAGCGGCCCCGCCGCACCGAACCAGCCGGGCGAGGAGCGCCTTGAGGCCGATGCGGTGCTCTTCAACGCCGACATCGTGCACGCCCATCGCGACCTGATCGGTGACGAGCACCTCGGCCTCATCAGCCGCCGACGCTTCAAGCACATCACGCCGTCGTCGAGCGCCTACATCCTGCACCTGGGGGTGAAGCGCACCTTCCCTGACCTTGCCCACCACACCGTCTGGCACCCCGAGAACCCGAACGAGGAGCTCGACCGCATCATCGACTCGCCCGTGCCGAGCGGCGACCCAACCCTCTACATCCAGCACGTTGCCGCCACCGACCCAACCGCGAAGCTCGATGGCCGCAGCGCCCTCTATGTGCTGACCCCGGTGCCGCCGCTCAAGGATCGCAACTGGTGGGTGGAACATCGCGACGAGTACCGCGCCGCCACGATTAAGCGCGTCTGCGAGCGCACCGGCCTAAAGCCCGAAGAGATCGAAGAGGTCGCCGATTGGACGCCGCTCGAATTTGAGAACGAGCAGCGCTGCCACGACGGCTCGATCTTTGCCCTCGCCGCGAGCTTCTTCCAGAGCGCCTACTTCCGCCCCGCGAATCGCTCCAGCGACCTCCGCAACGCCTACTTCGCCGGCGGCGGCACGCAGCCAGGCGGCGGCATCCCGCTGGTCATGCTCTCGGGCTACATCGCCAGTCGCCAGATCCTGCGCGACCTTGGCTACACGCTGCCCCCAAGCGAAGCGGGGCACATCGCCTAATCCCCCAGCAACACAAAAGAGCCGACCCCCGAAGGGGCCGGCTCTCTCGTCTCCCGCCTGGCGGGAAGTTCAGCCTCGAACTAGATCCCGAGGGTCGCCTGCAAGTATGGCAGCGCGAAGTACACCAGAAACCCGATGATGGAGACCCACATGAGTGGCTTCACATCACGGGCACTACCGGTGACAACTTTCAAGAAGCCATATGCCACGAACCCGAGACCGATACCGTCGGTGATTGAGTACGTGAATGGCATCATGACGATCGTCACAAGGATTGGGAAGCCGTCAACAACGCTCTTCCACTCAATGTCCTTGATCACTTGGAACATGAGGAAGCCAACAAGGACGAGGGCTGGAGCCGTCGCCTGCGCTGGCACGATGCCCGTCACTGGAGCGATCACGATCGCTGCCAAGAAGAGCAAGCCGGTAACGACGCTCGCGAGGCCCGTGCGACCGCCTTCCTCGATGCCCGCTGCGGACTCGATGTAGGTGGTGTTCGACGATACGCCGAATGCGCCACCGACTACCGCGGCGAGAGAGTCAACGAAAAGAACCTTGTCCGAACCCGGCAGCTGACCCTTGCTGTTGGTGAGCCCAGCGCGTTCGCCGAGACCCACCATCGTGCCGGCGGTGTCAAAGAAGTCGCTCAACATCAAGGTGAATACAGCCAGAGCAACAGCAAGCACGCCAATGCCGTTCTGCCATACCGTGAAGATTGCGCCGAGCGGCTTACCGATCGTTGAGAAGTTCTCAGCGCTGAAGTTAAAGATCAATTGCGACAGGTCGCTTGGCAACTTTGCCGTCGCATCAAGGAAGCCTGCGCTGTTGATTGGGCCCTCAATGTCCTGCCCGTAGAGATTGTTCAAAACCACCGCTGCAATAGTTGCCCCAACGATGGAGAAGAGCAGCGAGCCTTTCACCTTGCGTGCCGTCAGCGCCAGGGCGATCACCAAGCCAATGATGAACGTCAAGATCGCTGGGGTTGTCAGGCTGCCGAGATCGAGTGGCGTTGGTCCGTTAACCACGATTCCGCCCTCGTTCAGGCCGATGATCATGATAAAGAGGCCAATACCGACGGCAATGGCGCGCTTCAGCTGAAGCGGAATGGCTTCGAGGATCGCCTGCCGGAAGCCAGTCAGCACCAGAAGGGTGATGATCACGCCCTCCCAAAAGATTACGGCCATCGCCTGGTCCCATGGCAGCCCCTTACCGATGATGAGGCCATACGCCACGGTGCTGTTCAGGCCGAGACCTGCAGCAAGGGCAAATGGATAGTTTGAGATCAGGCCCATCGCGATGGTCAGCACGCCCGCCGCCAACGCTGTTGCAACGGCAACGGGCAAGAAGTTCGGTACGCCTGCAATCCCCGAGAGGGCTGCGTTGCTCTGCGAAACAGTGTTCGCGTTCACGAAGATGATGTACGCCATCACCAAGAACGTGGTGGCCCCGGCTCGGACTTCCGTCCCGACCGTGGTCCCACGCTTCTTGAGCTGGAAGTACGAGGCAATGCTTGCCATGGTTTCCTCCCCTAGGCCGAATGGACGGTCGGCCGACCGGAACCCCACCTCCGGACAGCCTCCGCGCTGCCTGGAGCGGTCACCTGCGTGACCAGCGGCGTGTCGTGCTCAACCTACGGCACAGCACAGGGCTACAAACCCCCAAAACTGGGCAAAATGACACGAACTGAAGAGTATTCTTCGTGCAGATGCACAAGATGAGCGTGGGGCGGGATCGTGGTGCCGCAAGCGGCTGGCGGCCCCGGCAGGAGTCGAACCTGCGACCAACTGCTTAGAAGGCAGCTGCTCTAATCCACTGAGCTACGGGGCCAGCTTCCCGTAGAATAGAGGCATGAAGGCGCTTTATGACGGAACCGAGCTGGCATCGATGGACCCCCTGGTCCTGATGAAGAACCTCGACCACACCCGCATGACCTCGCGCCGCCTCTCCTACATCCTGCAGCAGCAGGTGCACCTCTACACCCCCGAGGCAAACAAGCTCCGCGACGAGATCGATCTCTACGTTGAGGCCGAGCGCCAGATTGAGGGCGAGATGGCCCGGCGGAAGATCCGCGCCTAACCCCTAGCCGTTCGCGGCGGGAGCAACGGCCACGCCACTCCTGAGTTGGTCAATGTTTTGTGTGCCGCGCGAGTCTGCGGCCCAAGCCGATTGGGGCGACGAGTTAGCGGGCTGGTCCGAGGCGCGGAACGTTTGAAGATGCGAGGCGCTCCTCAAAGCGGCGGGCTGCGGCGTCGAGCTTTTCGAGATGCTCATGGAGGCGCTGACGCGCCTGCTCGGCGGCAGCATCGAGTCCGCTCAGTTCGAAGATCCCCCAGAAGCGCAGGATCGGCATGAGCACGTCATCGCGATGAACGCGGATATCGTAAATTCCAGCCTTCGCAATATCGGCGGCCTTGCGGAGGAAGTTCGGAATGCCCGCACCTGGCATCTCAAAGGCAAGGACCTCGTCAACGATTGCCCGCACCGCAGCCGACGGTTCGATCTGGAGCGCGGCCTTCAGCATGTCGCGGTAGAAGACCATGTGCAGATTCTCGTCGGCGGCAATGCGGGCCATGATCCGATCCGCCACGGGATCGTCTGAATAGCGGCCGGTGTTGCGGTGCGCAATGCGCGTCGCCAGCTCCTGGAAAGCCACGTACGCCAGGCCGTGCAGGGTGTCTGGGAATGGATGCTCATAGCCCTTCTCGAGCTGACTCATACGACCGCGCTCCAGCAGGACCGGATCGATGTTGCGCGTCACGGTGAGGTAGTCGCGCAGGACGATGGCGTGCCGACCCTCCTCTGCCGTCCAGCGACCCACCCAGTTAATCCAGGCGCCATCGCCCGAGCCGAACATGCCGTGAATGAGGCGGTGGTAGCTGGGCAGGTTGTCTTCGGTGAGCAGCCCGATCTCAAACGCGGTCTGCGCCACGCCCGTCAGCCGCGGGTGGTCTGGGGTCCAGGGCTCCTTGTCGAAGTCCCGGCCCAAGCGGTACGGGATGTATTCGTGCGGGAACCACTCTTCGGCAACGCCAATGTGGCGATTCAGCAGCCGGGCGGCTTCGGGCTCGAGCTCGTGGAGGATCCTCCGGTCGAGGGCGGTTCCCTGGCTAGGCTGCTCGTCAGTCATGGTCAAAGTGTAGGCGAGGTCGCCCAAACGGGACGCAGTGCCGTTCGGCACACCGTAACGGTGGGTAGTGGTAGCGCATACCCTCGTGCCGCTCCCCCGCCCCGGATTTCGTGCTCAGATCAAGGTCGGGTTTTCCATGGCTTCCACCGTTTACACCCTCTCAATGGGTACGTAATGGGTACGGAGAATAGCGAGTGCTGATGAGTGCGTTGTCCTTATGATCCTTTCCGAGGAGCAGCGCCGTGAACAAACATCTTGACCAGCTCCACGAGGTCTGGCCGCTGGATTCGACCGCCGTGTGCCGCGGACATCATGCCGATCCCAAACAGTGCAGCGAGAAGCGTCATGGCTGCGGCACGC
>JBILBX010000017.1:0-9413 GCA_044353495.1 Candidatus Limnocylindrus sp.
ATCGCTACGGTCGATGGCCAACAGTCGGTGCCTGCGAGTCGGTTGACTCGCCGTATCGCGACTGGTTCATCTGGACGAAGGCCGCGGGAGCCAAGGGGCCATGCGCAGGCGCGACGGGCCCAAACACCGCGGGCTATGTGGCCTGGGCAAACTACGACACGCTCCCTGTACTCAACAAGAACAACGATGCAGTGCGCGCGCTGATCCTTGGTGACGCATCAGGGGCGCCAGCGGCCACCCTCCTAACCTCGCCGGCGGGTGACGCTGGTGTGGCGCGCTGGTGGCTCCAACAGGGCGTTGCTGGCTGGCGCCTCGACGTAATGCCCGACGGCAGTTTCCCTGACGGCTTCTGGCAGGAGTTCCGCGCTGCGCTTAAGGCCGCATCGCCGAATGCTCCGATCATTGGTGAGCTTTGGAATCGTCGTGATGCGCTGCGCCTCCTTCGTGGCGACGCCGCCGACGCCACGATGAACTATCGCTTCCGTGACGCAGTGCTCGCCTATCTCGGTGGGAAGCCTGAGGCCGGAGCAGCTGACAGCACGAATCGCAGTGCAGTGCTCTTCATTCGAAAGTTGATGGGCATCGCAGAGGATTATCCAACCGCCGTCACTCTCGCGAATCTCACACTCCTTGATTCCCACGACACTTCACGATCACTCTGGGAGTTCACCCCCGGCGACGGTCGCGACGGCAAAGAGCTCGCCGAGAATCTCTCGGTCGGAAAGGCGCGTCAGCTGCTCGCCGCAACCATGCAATATCTGCTGCCTGGATCGCCAACGGTCTACTACGGTGATGAAGTTGGTGTGAGCGGCGCAACGGATCCAGATGACCGTCGTACGTTCCCGATCTTGCCCACTGACCCACGTACCGCACGCCTTGACGGCAGTGGCTCTGGTGGACGACGACCAGTGCCACTCCCAGATGCGCGGGCTGCCGACCTCACAATGCTTGCCTGGTACCAGAGGCTCGCCGCCATCCGCGCCGCTCACCCCCACGTGCGCGGCGCGAGTGTCGACTGGCTCGCCGTTGGTGCGAACGGTGCAACCAGTCGCACCGTGCTCTTCGCACGCCGCGCGAGCGGGGTCGTTGGCGAGATCGCCCAGCTCAGCACCCCCGGCTCCTGGGCCGTTGGCGACCTCTTGGTGGCGGTGAACGCCGGTGGCGGCAGCGAGCGCCTCACGTTCAATCTCGGCGCTGGTGTCAACATTCGCGAGGTCGCCCGGTCGAGCGGCGCAGCAGGGGGTGACGACCTCACCACAGGGGTCGAGGTGCCAGCGCGCACCACAATCATCTGGGAGGTCGTACCCTAGACCCATGAGGAGCCTGCCGCGATGAGTGCACCAGCCAGATTGCGCAACCGCCTGCGTGGCGTTGTCTCACTCGGCACCTTCGTCGCCGTTGTGGTGGCGGTGGGTGTCTCGCTCCTCTATCTCGCCTGGGTCGCCACGATCCGCAACTCCGACCAGATCGGCGAACTGTCGGTGGGCACCTTCGTGGTTGGCCTCTCCTGTGGGTTCGCGTCGGTGATGCTCGCGATCAGCATGGTTCGCGCAATTCGTAGCGCCCGCGATGGCCGAGCGATGCTCGCCGCCCTCCTCGCCGGCGGGTTCGCCATCGCCGCTGGAATTGCCCTCGGCGCCTCAGACATCCTCGGCAAGCTCGCCTCCTAGGGGCGGAGCCCCAAGAGCGGTGCTACGCTGCGATCCGCGCGCCCCTGTCGTCTAGAGGCCTAGGACGCCACCCTTTCAAGGTGGAGATCACGGGTTCGAATCCCGTCGGGGGTACCACCCCACCGCGCGACTCCCTCGATCAACGGAGCTGAAAGATCGCTCCGCTTACGGGTGGCAGATCAATCTCCAGGGTGCCGTCGCCAAGCAGCATCGCCATTCCGGTGACCCCCTCCCAGTCGAGCCGCGCAACGCTGCTCACCCCATTGAGGCGCAGTTGCACACGCGCGGGGCTCTCGCCTGTGTTGGTCGCTACCAAGAGGCGGCGGGCCGCCTCCGCTGCCAGTTGGAGTGGTTCACCTTCAAAGCCGATCGGGTCCGCGCTTCGCTCGAGGACCAGCACTGGCCCTTCGGCATGCGCCACGCGCAGGGCCCCAGAGCGGAGCACGGCATGCTCATGCCGCGCCGCCACAGCGCCACGAACGAAGGCACGGAACGACGATGCCTCGGCACCGACTGAGGCGAGGTCCGTCGGGAACGGACCGCGGTTCGCTGGGTCATTCGCGCCGAGTGCTCCCAGCTCATCGCCGTAGTAGATGCACGGCGCACCTGGAAGGGCGAGCTGCAGAAGCGTTGCAAGTTGTGCCGCCGCCGCGCTGCCGCCCACGATGCTGCGGAGTCGCGGTGTGTCGTGTGAGCCGAGTAGGTTCAACTGCACCGCCGTGGTTGCTGGGTGATACCAGCCCATGATCTCGGTGAGCTTCTCCGCAAACTCCGCCGCGTTCAACTCTGGTCGCTTGTATGTGTCGTTGTGGTCGCCCAGATCGCGTGCCAGCCGTCCGCTCCCGGCGTACCCAAGAATCGCCTCAGTGAGCGGATAGTTCATCACCGCATCAAAGCGATCACCGGTGAGCCACGCATCGGCGCGCTTCCAAATCTCGCCAACGGTGTACGCCTCGGGGTTAATCGCGCGAACGCGCGTGCGGAACTCCTGCCAGAAGCTCGCATCGTCAATCTCTTCTGGAACATCGAGTCGCCAGCCGTCGGCGCCAAAGCGAATCCAAAACTCGGCCGCCTGCAGCAGGTGCTCCCGCGCCTCAGCGTTACCGACGTTGATCTTTGGGAGCGCAGGGAGCTGCCACCACGCCTTGTAGCCAATCCCTGTCTCCAGGTTGCTTGCGATGCCTCCACCTGCGCCACCACTCTGCTTCGCGTGCCAATCCACCGCTTCGGGATAGGCAACCAGCGGGCGATCACCGCGCAAGAATGCCTCGTCGGTATAGAACCAATCCACGTAGGGCGACTGCGCGCCATTCTCAAGTACATGGTGGAAGGGCCAGAATCCGCGACTCGCATGATTGAAGACGCCATCAAGAATCACACGCATGCCGCGCTCGTGTGCGGCATCAAGCAGTTCGCGCAGCGCCTCGTTACCGCCAAGCATCGGATCAACGTTGAAGTAGTCATACGTGTGGTAGCGGTGATTTGATGCGCTAGAGAAGATCGGACAGAGATAGAGCGCCGTAATGCCAAGCTCTTGCAGCTCGCCGAGTCGTTCGGTAATGCCGCGGAGATCGCCACCTTTAAAGCCGTGGCGCGTTGGCGGGGTCTCCCATGCCTCTAGCGGCCCGGGCGGCTGCGTTTGCGCAGAGCGCGCGAATCGGTCGGGGAAGATTTGGTAGAAGACGGCGTCGCGCACCCAGGCTGGTGTGTTGGGCCCCGCGGGCCGTTGCGAACTCACCCCTTGACCGAGCCGACCGCAAGTCCGCTCGTGATGAAGCGCTGGCTCAACAGGTAGACGATCGCTGGCGGCAGCGTGAGCATGATCGAGAAGGCCGAGACGAGTGGCCACGGAATCGCCGACGCATACGTGCCTGTCATCGCCGAGAGGGCCATTGCCAACGTGAAGTCACGTGGCTGCGTCAGGAACATCCAGGAGTAGTAGAACTCCGTCCAGCCGCTGATGAACCCAAGGAATCCGGTAACAGCAATGGCCGGCAGCGCGAGCGGCAATACGATGCTCCGGAAGATGCGGGCCTGGGATGCGCCGTCGACTGCGGCCGCCTCCTCTAGTTCGCGTGGGATCGTATCGAGGTAGCCCTTCAAGTTCCAGATCGCAAAGGGGAGAGCGCCCGAAACGATCGCAATGCCAACGCCAAGTTGCGAGTTACGCAGATTGAACGCGCCGAGGATCGGCAGGTCAAGCTTGATCCCGTTCAGTGTGACGAAGAGCGGCGCGAGTGTGGCGACCGCTGGCAGCATCAGCACGCCAAGGATGACCAACATGATGAAGGTGCGACCACGGAAGGCGAGGCGGCTCAGTGGGTAGGCGGCGAGCACGCCAAGCCCAACGCTTGCGAGCGCCGTGCCGCCGGCAATCTTGAGTGAGTTGAAGGCGAGCTCAAAGAATGACACTGGATTGCTCGTTGGGCGTTCAATCACCTGCAGATACGCCTCAAAGGTCGCATCCTTTGGAATGAGGTTGAGGCCATCGGGGCGAATCAAGTTGAGTGGCGAGAGCGAAACGCTGAAGACCCAGATGATCGGGAAGAGCACGGTGATCAGGATGCCCAGGGCGGCAAGCTGCAGCCCGATCTTGGTGAGCAGGGAGGGCTCCCGGAACGAACGGCGCTTAGAAGTCGTCATATCGCGCCGTCGCCTTCGAGATGCGGTTGGTGATCAGGCTGATCGTGAGCAAGATGACAAAGAGCACCACGGCAAATGCAGCACCAACGGCGTAGAGCTGTCGCTCGTTGACGAGTCGATACGCCTGGGTGACGAGGAGTTCGGTGCGACCAAACGGCCCGCCCGAGCTCATGAAATAGGCGAGGCTGAAGAGGTTGAAGGTCACCACAAAGCCATAGATGGCGAACGGCACCATCGCCGGTCGCAGATAGGTGAGGGTGATTGTCTTGAACGAGGCCCACTTGCCCGCCCCGTCGATCTCCGCCGCCTCATAGAGGTCCTTCGGGATCGCCTGCAGCGCACCAGTTGCAACCACCGCGTTCAGCGGCCAGCCGAGCCAAATGTTCGCAATCAACATGGCGTAGTAGCTGAGAGGGAGTGGCACAAAGCTGATCGGATCTTCGACCTGGCGCAGCCAGTCGATCGAGAAGGTTTCTGGCGGAATACGGAAGACCTGACCAACGAGCTCTAGCAGCATGTTCACGGCACCTGCGTCCTGATTGAACAGGTTGCGCCATGTGGTCGCCACCACAATCGGCGGAATCAACACGGGGAGTACATAAAGCGCACGATAGATGCGCTTGAACTTCAACCCTGGGTGATTCAACAGGAGCGCAATGGCAACGCCGAGAATGATGTGAATGGTGACATTGCTCAGCGCCCAGAAGATGTTGTAGAGGAAGAGTCGTAGGAACGAGTAGTTCGGAATAGATAGTTCGCTCGTCAGAATCTTGACGTAGTTCTCAAGCCCAACCCAATCAGGAGCGGGTGCACCTTGACGCAGGTTCGCGAGACCATAATCGGTGAACGACATCCAAAACTGGAAGATGAGTGGATAGATGGTGACGATCGCCATGACGACCATGGCCGGTGCAAGGAACATGTAGGGGGTTAGCGAGCGGCGATTGATGCGCGTCAGAATGCTCACCGTACCTCCCTCTCTTCTCTCCCCTGGGTAGCAATCGGGGCGGGAGCCGAAGCCCCCGCCCCAATCGCGGTTACACCTAAGCGGCTAGCTCGACGCTAGCAGTCGATTATGGCCAGAGGCCAGCTTCGACGTTTGCAGTCTCCATGGCATCGCATGCCTCCGAGGCTGCATCAGCACCTGCGGCGCCGGTCTGAAGGACGCTGTCCCACGCCGAGCCGAAGTTGCCCCAGTAATTGTTCATCCAGGCCTCGACCGGTCGTCGGGTACCCGTGGCGATCGCAGCTGCGAAGGCCTTGGTTACCGCGTTCTCAACCGTGACGGCGGTGGATGCTGGCACGTGCGCAGCCTGGTCCACCATGATCTGCGCGTATGCAGGCGAGGCAAGGATCGAGGCAACCTTGATTGCCAACGGCTTGTTCGCGCCTGATGCGTTGATGTGCCAACCGTCAACACCGACCATGCCCACTGAAGGGAGGCCGTTGACACCAGCTGGGAATGAGGCAACCTGCGTGCCCGGGCGGGCCTTCAGGTAGTCCGCAAGAACCCAGTTGCCGTTGAACATCACGTCAACTTCACCGTTCATGTACTTCTGGCCAAGGTCGCCGTCGTTGCCATCAACAACTGCACCAGCAGCCTTCAGGCTCTTGACGTAGTCCATAGCGTCGCCGATGCCCGTCCCGCTGAAGCAGGCGGCGTGGCCGGTGCTGTCAAAGATCGAACCGCCGAAGGCCTTGTACCAGCCCCAGACGTGATACACGCCGGCAGGAACGGCAACCTTGCCGCCGTTGTCAACGTAATCCTTGAACTCCGCAGCGGTTGCTGGCGGGGTCGTGATCTTTGCAGAGTCATAGAACATGACGACTGCCTTCAGGCTCTCAGGAACGAGGTAGAGCTTGCCGTCGATGGTTGAACCATCAAGGGCCTGCTGCGAAACCGTTCCGAGGTCTGTCGTGTCCGTGATTGGCTCGAGCAGACCGGCCGTAACCAGGTTGCCAAGCTCATCGTTCGGAGCAATGAAGAGGTCTGGTCCGCCGCCGGCGGCAGCCTCTGTCTTGAACTTCGTGAAGATGTCGCCGAACGGCACCTCAACGGCGCTGATCTTGATCTTCGGGAACTCCGCCTCGAACTTGGCGAGCTGCGCAGCGAAGGCGGTGCCTTCAGCCGAGCCGCCGGACGAGCCGTAAGCGTGCCAGAGCGTTACTTCGCCTTCGAGACCGTCTGCCGATGGGGTATTGCTCCCACAGGCAGTGGCCACGACGGCGAGCATCGCTGCGACTGCAGCGAGCTTCCAATTCTTTCGCGCCATGCGTTAGTCCTCCTTCTTGCGAGGCCTCCCCACCAGCGAGGCGACGCGTTGGGCGCCAACATCTGCTGGCGCCGACATAGTTTCAGGGTCGCCGGGCGACCCAGTGGTGCGGTAAGGGTAGGGCTCCCCACGCTCCTGCGTCAATGCGGTTCCCACCCCCCTTTAGGGGTGGGGTGTGGGGGAGCCTCACGTCGTGGCTGACGGGTGCAGATGGGGCGACCGTGGCATCCTGAGCACATGCCAATTGCCGTCGCTGCCTTCCTCGCCTACGCCCTCCTCTTGCTGGTGGGTCTGGGGCTCACGCTCGGTCCAATCGTGGAGCAGGCGACCGCCGCCCCCGTCACCCTGCAGGGGGTGGTCTGGATGGCTCTGATCGCCGCCTGCATCTTCACCATCACCCTTGTCTGGCAGCGGAAGGAGGCGGGGCGGGGCTTCGCCCTCGGCCTGAGCACGATCCTGATCCCCGCAGCCCCCCTGGTTGCCCTCACCCTGGGCAACTGGCTCCCTGGCCTCCCCTTCGTTGGCCTGGCCCTCCTCCTGATTCGTGGCTTGCGGGGGGCCGCCGCCCGCGCCTGGCTGAACGAGCAGTGAGCCCCGCCCCAATTCGTCGCATCGGCGACCGCGATCGCCGCCCAGAGCTGGCCCTCTCGGGGACCTTCGACTCCCCCCTCGACGTACACCTCCACACCCTCCTCTCCCCGGACTCGGAGGTGCCGCTCGACGTCTACCCCGCCCTGGCGATCGCCTTGGGGATGTCGCGCATTGCGCTGACCGACCATCTCGACTTTGACCCGCGTGAGGTGGGGGCGACCCTAGCCCCCCATCAGAAGCGTGTGGAGGCGGTCGAAGCGCTGCGCAAGGAGTTCGGTGATCGACTCGAGATCCTGCTCGGCGTCGAGATCTCCTACGAGCGGCAGTACGAGGCGGAGATTCGCGAGCACCTGCGCACCAACCAGTACGACCTCACGATCGGCAGCGTGCACCCCGGGATTGACTCGCCGTTCAAGCGCGCCCTTGCGCCGAACTGGGCGGGGCACGACGTGCACGAGACGGCCCCGTACTTTGCCGAGGTGCAGGCGGGCATCGAGAGCGGGCTCTTCGACATCGTCGGCCACATGGACTACGTACGGAAGTATGTGCACCCACATATCGACACGCCGGCATTCGAGGCGGCGCCCGACCTGTATGAGCCGGTGCTAAAGGCGCTTATTGAAACGGGTACCGCGCTAGAGATCAACACTTCGGGCTGGCGACAGCGCACCGGTATTCCGTATCCGCTGCCACAAGCGGTGCGCCGTTATCGCGAGCTCGGCGGTGAATACATCGTCACAGGCTCCGATGCGCATCAGCCAGATTGGTTCGCCATGAACTTTGATCGTGCGCGTGAACTGTTGCTTGATGCCGGATTTGAAGAGCTGGCAACAAAACGCTGGAAAGCTGCAGGGGAACAGTGGCCGATTCCAACTCGCTAACGCTGACCGTTCTCGGTTCGGCCGGCGCGTATCGCACACACGATGGTTCGCGCGCGTCGGGATACCTGGTGCAACATGGCGCCACAACACTCGTGCTCGATCTAGGTCACGGCACGTATGCGCCGCTCGCCGCACACATCGGCATCAGCGCACTTCCGCAAATCAGCGCGGTGGCGATCTCGCATCTACATCCAGATCACTGGGTTGACCTTGCCGCACTGCGACACGCGCTCGTGCATGGCAACAAGATGGGGGCTGATGCGCGCAGCGTTGCGGTAATTAGTCCGAGTGGCCTCGCGCCACGACTTGCAACGCTGCTCAATGATCAAACGCCAGAGGAGCAGGCCGCTGGCACACGCGACTCGTTGCAGCCATTTGCTTTTTCAACGTGGCGGAGTGATGCAGCACTGCCGCCACTTGGTGGTGGCCGTGTTCTTCCTGTGGGGAGTTTGATGGTGCGGAGCGCGCGCGTTCGCCACACCGGCGAGTCGTATGCGCTGCGCGTTGCTGCGCGGGATCAACCTGGGTTGACATATTCCGGCGACATTTCGCACTGGGAAGACCTCGCGGCGATCGTGCAGTCTGGTGACACGCTCCTCTGTGAGGCGGCTGGTGGTGCGGCGCAGTGGCGTGAGGGCGACACACATGTCACCGCGTACGGCGCAGGAAAGGCAGCGTCATCTGCTGGCGCTGCAAAACTTCTGCTCACACACTTCGGCGCCGAGGTTGATCCAGCGGAAGCCGTGCGCGCGGCGGCGACAGAGTTTTCTGGTGAGATCGTTGTGGTGCGCGAAGGGGATCGCTTCGCGATCTAGTCCGCGCGGATCAGTCTGGCGGCAAGGTTGGATCGGTATCGGCAAACCCGCGCTCTACCGCGAGTGCGACGCGACCAGCTTGATCAATCAGCACGTACGCCCGAATCACATCCATCGCATCACCAGCCGGGATCTCCATTGAGGGGCGAATGTCGTCCGTGACGATGAGCCAGAAGGTTCCCTTCAGGTTTGGCGCATCGGTACCGCCGCTACTGAGCGTAATCAGGCGCACCCGCGGCGTTGCACCAACGGGAGCATCGGCCGAACGAGCGGCGCGAACGGCACTCTGCGGCGAGATCCCTGCTAGTACGGTGTCAGCGCTCACCGCCA
Organism: Candidatus Limnocylindrus sp.; assembly: GCA_044353495.1. GTDB lineage: Bacteria > Chloroflexota > Limnocylindria > Limnocylindrales > Limnocylindraceae > Limnocylindrus. The sequence continues at coordinate 9,204 of JBILBX010000017.1, forward strand.
CCCAACCGGCCGGAAGCGGAAGGTCAAGTTCGCGAATTCGATCTGCCTGCAAGCGCAGGAGCAGCGCGCCAACGAGGAAGGTGACGACGAGAATGAGGCCGACCCGCGCGATCTGCCCGGGGGTGACTGGCGTCGCCAGTTCCGCCCCCTCTGGTGGGCGCGTGGGCGGGGTGCCTGCTGGAGCCGTCTCAGATGTCATGGCGCCATCGT
>JBILBX010000122.1:0-2913 GCA_044353495.1 Candidatus Limnocylindrus sp.
GGCAGGCGGCGCAACATGGTGCCTATTCGCCGATCGTTGCCCAGATGAAGCCCATCATCAGGAAGAATCCCGAGAAGAGGGCGACGAGGCCGACCGCGCCATAGGGCGACTCGGCGGTCTTGTCGGTGAATGTGCCGAGCAGCAGGCCGAAGCCAACCGCCCACACAAGCCAGGCGACTCCCCACAGCACCTTGCTGTTCGGTCCGGTTACGAAGCGTCGAACCCACGGGGTCTCACGCTGCTCAGAGCTCATCGCCGCCTTCTGGAAGATGTAAACGAAGCCGCCACCGATCGCCAGCGAGATGAAGAACTCGGCTGGGTGGGCGAACGGGAGCGTGAACATATCCATGCCCCAATCATAGCGGTCGGATCTCTGGCACGATCAGGGCATGTTGAGTTGGCTGGACGAGTTCCTGATCCCCCTGATTACGAGCATGTATGAGGCGGTGGGCTACCTCGGCGTGGCGATCGCCATGGCCGTGGACGCCTCGAGCTTCCCCGTGCCGAGCGAGTTCATCCTCCCCTTCGCTGGCTTCCTGGTGGCCGACCCCACGGCGGTCGAGCCGCTCACCGGGGGGCGCTGGCTCCTGATCCCCACGATCGCCGCTGCCACCCTGGGCGGCCTGGTCGGCACCTGGTGCGCCTACGCCATTGGCGCCTATGGCGGTCGACCGCTGCTGAACCGCTTCGGCCGCATCGTGCGCATCGACCCCGCCGACCTTGACCGCGCCGACGCCTTCTTCGCGCGGCACGGCGGCAAGATCGTCTTCTGGAGCCGCTTCATTCCACTACTCCGTACCGCTATCTCGTTCCCTGCTGGCATCGCCCGCATGCCGCTCGGTCGCTTCCTTCTCTATAGCGCCGTCGGCTCACTCATCTGGAACAGCACACTTATTGGTGGTGGCGCTGCGCTTGGCCAGAACTGGGAGCAGGTCAAAGAGTGGCTAAAGCCGCTCGACACACTGCTACTGATCGTTGGTGTTCCAGCGCTGCTGTTGCTTGGCGCGTGGCGACTCGGGCTCCTCGCTCGGTTGCGTGGCGCTCGCCGCAATCGCCGCGGGTAGGGCCTTATGAAGATTGCGGTCGTTAGCGACATTCACGCCAACCTTGCTGCGCTGCAAGCGGTGCTCGCCGATATCGATGCCGTTGCCCCCGATGCGGCGATTTGGCACACCGGTGACCTCGTTGGCTACAACGCTGAACCGAACGAGGTCGTTGCGCTGCTTCGCGCTCGGGGTGCAGTTGGTGTGATGGGGAATCACGATGCCGCAGTGCTCGGCGAGCTCGATGTGAAATGGTTCAATCCCGTTGCCGCCGCTGCGGTGAAGTGGACGGCCACCCACCTCACCCCCGAGAGCGCCTCATGGCTGCATGCGCTGCCAAAGATCAGCGAGATGGGTGCCGCAACGCTCGTGCACGGCAGCCCGCGCGAACCGCTCGGCGAATACATTATTGACGCTGAGAGTGCGCGTGAGAATTTGCTAGCACTTTCTACACCAGTGCTCTTTCATGGCCACACGCACGTTCCCGCCTATTGGGCGTTACGCGGCGGCCAGTCAAGCGTGATTGATACTGATGGGCGCGCGCAACCGCTCCTCTCGCCGTCACTGATCAACGTTGGATCTGTTGGGCAGCCGCGCGATGGTGATGCCCGTGCAAGTTGGGTGCTCTGGGATCGAAGCGATGATGGCTCGGCGATTGGTGCACTTGGCACGGTGCAGTGGCGACGAGTCCCCTATGACGTTGCGCGCACGCAATCGCTGGTGCGTGCAGCTGGACTGCCAGAGTTCCTCGCCGAACGTCTCGCTGAAGGGCACTGATCGTGGCTGCGCGACGACTCCCACCATTCGAACGACTCGGTGTCTTCATGTATGCACATCGGCGTGCGGTGATCGGTGTCTGGCTGGGCATCTTGCTTCTTGCGCTGCCGTTTGCACCACAAGCGCCAGGTGCGCTGCAGGCGGGTGGCTTCGACCTACCAACGCTGGAATCGGCACGCGCACGTACGTTGCTTGAACAAGAGCTTGGCGCACCACCTTCGGCGCTCGTGCTGGCGATCTCTTCGGACACCATGCTTCCTGGATCCATTGAGTTTGAAACGGCAGCGGCGCGCGCGGTTGCAGGCGTTGCAGGTGCGCCACATGTTGTGGGGATTCGATCGCACCTGATCGCGCCAACACAGGTGAGCGTTGAGAACGGCATCGTCTACGACGTTGTCTTCTTAGACTTGAAGCCTGATGACTCACCGGAGGCACTCGAAGGCGTTGCAGCGGCACTCGTTCCTGTTGACGGACTCACCGTGCAGATCGCTGGTGGCCCCGCCTTCTACGCCGACATTCAAAGTGTTTCGGAGAGTGACCTGCGTCGCAGTGAGTTGATCAGCCTACCGCTCGCCGCGATTGTGTTGCTCTTGGTGTTCGGCTCTGCGATTGCAGCGGGTCTGCCACTCGCCGTTGGTGGGGCGGCGGTACTGATTGCACTCGCCGCGATCTTTGGTGTGGCGCAGGTGACGCGCATGAGCGTCTTCGTGTTGAACCTCACCACACTGCTCGGCCTCGGTCTTGGCGTTGATTACTCGTTGCTGATGGTGTCGCGATTCCGCGAAGAGCTTGGTCGTGGCAGTGCAAAACGCGCCGATCGTGTGGCAACGGCGGTGCAGCGCACGGTGGCGACCGCCGGTCGTGCCGTCTTCTTTAGTGGCGTCACGGTGATGCTCGGCCTTGTGGGCTTGGTGCTCTTCGAATTTGCGATCCTTCGCTCTATTGGTATCGCTGGCGCCATCACCGTGGCACTCGCCGTGATCGCCAGCCTCACCCTCCTCCCCGCCCTGCTGGGCGTGCTCGGTGCACGGGTGGACCGCTTCGCCGTGCGCAAGGTGACCTATGAGGAGCCGAGTGAGCAGGGTCGCTGGGC
>JBILBX010000018.1:0-9388 GCA_044353495.1 Candidatus Limnocylindrus sp.
CCGACGTCACCATTGGCGGCGTTGCCGTGGGCGTGTCGCGCACCGGCTACTCCGGCGATCTCGGCTACGAGCTCTTCATGCCGTTCGGCACAGCGCTCCCCGTGTGGGATGCGCTGATCGCAGCAGGTGCGGCGCACACGCTGCGCGTTGCCGGCATGGAGGCGCTCGACGTGGCGCGACTTGAAGCGGGCCTGATCATGGCCGGCGTCGACTACTTCTCCTCGCGCACCGCACATCACCCGAGCCAGGCGGTCTCACCGTACGAGATCGGCTTTGATCGACTCGTTGACCTCGACAAGCCATCGTTCATTGGGAAGCGCGCCCTCATGGATGAAGTGGCCGCAGGCGGACCACCAGACCGACTCGTGGGCCTCGAGCTCGACCTTAATGTGTTCGAGGATGCCTACCTCGACCTTGGCTACCCGATCGAGCATCCGCTGCGCGCCTGGCGCAAAGTGATACCGCTCACGCGCAAGGGCGAGACGATTGGCCGCGCCACGAGCGGCACCTTCTCACCACTGCTCAAGCGCTCCATTGCCCTCGGCCGACTCCCAGCAAAGCACGCAGCACCCGGAACCATTGTTGGGCTGGAGTGGGCGATTGAAGAGACCCGCCACGAGATTCCTGCGACCGTGGTGCCGCTGCCGTTCCTCGACCTGCCGCGCAAGCGAAGCTAGAGGCGCGCCGCTCGCTCCAGGGGAATCCCCCACGCACCACTAATGCGTTCCGCGGTTAGCACCTCTGCTGGTGTGCCATCGGCGGCAATGGTGCCGTTCGAGACCAAGATCACGCGCGAGAACCCATCGCGCACAATGTCGAGCTCATGGAAGATCGCCACGATCGTGCGCTTCGTCTTCATGATGGTTTCATCGCCGGCGAGGCTGCTGAGGAGATCGGCGATCTCCATGCGGTGACGCAGGTCAAGGTGTGCCGTTGGCTCGTCGAGCGCGAGTATTGGCGTCTCTTGCGCAAGGCCCATGGCGATGGCGACCAACTGTCGTTCGCCGGCACTGAGGGTGCGCACATCACGGCGCTGGAGGTGCCTTGCACCAACTCGCTCGATGGCGGCGTTCGCCCGCTCGCGATCGTGTTCGCTTGGTCCGGCGGGACCGCGACCGTGTGGGATGCGACCGAGTGCGACGAGCTCCTCAACGCGCGTGGCGAATGGGAGCGCGATGTCGGAGCTCACCACGGCGATCGAGCGCGCAATCGTTTCGCGCGAGAGGTTCTGGATCGGCTCGGTGCAGAGGATTACTTCGCCGGAGGTTGCTGGGACTGCGCCACTCAGCGCGCGCATTAGCGTGGTCTTGCCGGCGCCGTTCGGGCCAACGATTGCGACGCGTTCGCCTGGTCCGATGCTGAGAGAGACATCCTGCAAGATGGTGGTGCCGCCCAGGTCGACGCGCAGGTCGTGCGCGCCGAGCAGTTCGTACGGTGCGGTCTCGTTGGTGTTGGCGTTCATAGGGCGTACCCGGCACGGGCGCGATGCAGCAGCCAGAGCAGGAACGGTGCGCCGATCAGGGCGGTGATCACGCCAACGGGAACGCCAATCGTGCGCGCGACCGTGTCGGCGAGGAGCAGGAGGAGCGCTCCGCCGATCGCTGAGAGGGGCAGCACAGCGCGAGGGTCAGAGCCAACGGCGAGGCGTGCCAGGTGCGGCACCACGAGGCCAACGAACCCGACGAGACCCGCAAGGGCAACCGCCGAGGCGGTGGCGAGGGTGGCGAGGGCAACGGCAATGCGGCGCTCGCGGCGCACATCGATGCCGAGATGCGTTGCCCCTTCATCGCCGAGCAAGAAGGCGGCGAGGGCACGGCCACGTCGGGCAAGGAGAAGCGTGGCGAGGGCGATCGGCACAGCGGCGGCGGCGAGACGTGGCCAAGTCACACCATCGAGACCACCGAGCAAGAAGCCGAAAATCGCGCGCAGGTTCGCGCCACTCGCAAGCATCACCAGCGAGAGTGCCGCGGCGAGCAACGAAGCCACGGCGTAGCCAACAAGCAACACACTGGCGATCCGCTCTTCACCGCTGCCGATGCCGGCGATGCGCCAGACCAGCGCCACCGAGGCGAGTGCACCAACGAATGCGGCGAGTTGTACACCGCCGAGCTCCCAGGCGACACCGGTGATGGGCACCAGGAAGGCGATCGCTGCACCGAGCGCTGCGCCGCTACTGGTGCCGAGCACATACGGATCGGCGAGCGGATTGCGCAGCAGCGACTGGAATGCGGCACCCGAGGTTGCGAGCGCCGCACCAACCGCGATCGCGGCGAGAATCCGCGGCAGTCGAATATCCATCACGATCGAGGTCGACCCGGCACTGATCTCGCCGCCTATCGGCAAGCCGAAGAGCCTCTTCCCGATGATGGCGACCACGTCGAGCGGCGCAATGTTCGCAACGCCGAAGCCGATCGCGCCAATCGCCACGACGACGAGCGCCGTAAGCGAGAGGAGCGTGACTCGGCGCACTCCCATGACTACGGAAGGATCGTCGGATGCAGCTGCGCGATGATGGCGCGGAACGCCTCGGCAATTCGCGGCCCTGGCGTGGAGACGAGGTCACCATCGATCGGGCGGATCGCGCCGTTCACCACGGCCGGAATGGTTCCCCACCCCGGACGCGCCGCTACCGCCTCCGCCGTAACGCCGTAGATGGAATCGCCTAGGAGGATCACCGCGGGAGCGGCGGTGACGAGGGCCTCAAGTGAGATCTCGTAGACGCCGTTCACGCCACTGCTCACCAGGTCGCCTCGAGCCAACGCCACCAGCTCGGCGGCATAGTCATCGGGGGCGAGGCCGTAGATCGCGCCGGTCGCATCCATCTCATAGAAGACGCTGACCATCGGCTGGTCCTGCACCAGGGCGGTGAGCACAGCGATATCAGACTTTGCGGTGGCAACCGCTTCCGCAGCGGCGACACTCGCGCCCGCCGCATCGCCGATCAGCTGCAGGGTTGCGTAGACACCGCTGATGTTCTTTGGCTCCAGCGTCACAACCGTAAGGTTCGCCGCCTTTAGTTGCGTGATCACATCAGCTGGTGTGAACGGAGGAGCGGCAACAAAGACGAGGTCAGGGTTGAGGGTAATGATCGCTTCAACGTTCGTGCCGTTGAAGTCGGCCACCTGCGGAGTTGCCGTGAACGCGATGGGGAGGCAGGTGCACGCTGCGACACCGACGACGCTCTGGCCGAGTCCAAACTCAGCAAGCGCCTCAAGGCTCGCTGGGGTGAGTGCGACGATGCGCTGTGGCTTCGCCGCAATCGTTACCGAAACGCCTGCATCGTCGATGACGGTGCGGGGGTAATCAGCCTCCACGATTGGGGTGGGGCTCACTGGCGAGAGTGAGTTGGTGGCCTCTCCGCCACAAGCGCCGACAACAAGTGCTGCAACGAGCAGCAGTGTGGCGAACGAAAACTGGTGCGAGCGTACGAAAGCAGTCATGCTTCCTCCCTTGCCTCGAGGGCCTAAGCGTTTTATGCCGCGTGTCCGGCGACCGGACTTATGGGAGCCTCTCCCAATAACCGTTGCGGGACAGTGCTGGAATCTCACCAGCTTCGCGTCCACGCGGCGTTGCTGCGGGGACTTTATCACCTACCTATTGGCGATGCAAACGCGGCTGATACGCGCGAGGTGCCAGAGTGCGCCTCCGCCCTCGCCCCCGCTCTCACTCCGGAGGGAGCATGTTTGCAACGGTTCTCCTCGCCGCCGCACTTACGGTGTCGCCGCCCACCGAGAGCGCTGCGGTCTTCGCTAATCGCACCGCCTTCGCAGAGGCGTGCACGGGCGCGACGAACACCTTCCCCGATCGACTCGCCCGACAGGCGCGCACCGCGCTCGACGCACTCGGCTGGGAGGTGGGTGGTGCCGTGGGGCCAACCTTCACGCGCCGCGCCATGGTTTCGGGTGCCGCATCGGCCGCCTTCTATGTGCACAGTCATGGCGCTCTCTATTGGGACCCGAAGTCTGGCAGTCGTGCCGGTGGCTTCCGCGCCGATGCGGGACTCTGCCTCGGCGCCCCAATCGTGTTGCCCTCCGAGATCGCGGCAATGCGCCGCGGCACACCCGCAGCCTCGCTTGTCTACATCTCGAGTTGCCATAACGGTGAACGGGCCTCGCGCCTCCCTGGTGCGTTCGGCATTCCCCAGCGCAAGGTGCAAGGTTCTGGAGAGCCCGACAGTTTTTACGTGAGCTACGCCGGCACGGCGTGGCAGGGTGCTGCGCTGCGCTTCGAGCGCGCCTTCTGGCATGCGCTCCTCGAAGGCGCAACCGCGGGTGCTGCGTTTGATCGTGCACTCCTGAGCCCCTACAACCCAGCACACCTCACCCCGGAGTGGTGGGGCGGCTACGGGCATCTGCCACACGCGCCATCTGCCGAGCTTCCCGATCTTGGAGGGCGACGCTATGTATAGGTTCCGCTTGATGCTCTCTTTTGCGGTCGCGGTGATCGCTGCGTGCAGTTCGCCAGGCACAGCGATTGCACCGAGTCGTGCGCCGCTGGCTGAGGGGGCCGGACTCAGCCTGCGACCAATTGCAACGATCGCCACACAACTTCTTTCACCACTGGAATTGAAAAGTCTTGTCGCCCGACCCTTCACCTCGGTGCGCAGTGAGAGTGGTGAGCAGCGCGTTCGGCAGGTTCTCGTCGGAGTGAACGGCGTCGAGGTTCTCCGTGTTGAAAGCACGCTCAACGGATCGCTGCGCTTGATTACGACAAGCGGCGTGGCGCTAGAGGGTGGCGCGCTCAGTGGGAGTGCGGCGATCGCACGAGCACTGCGTCACATAGTGCGGCTAGGGCTCGAGATTCCTGGGGGTGGCCCAGTGGTGCAGAGTGCCGCCGGGCGCACGCTCGTGAATTGGACGAGAGAGATTCGCGGCGTGCCCGTGCCGGGCGACGGCACGCGTGTGGTGCTGAACGGGAGTGGCGAACTCGTTGGGCTCTCTATTGAGGTGTCGCCACTGGCCGTGCCCCCTGCACGCATCGCGCGCGCTGATGCGGCGCTCCGTGCGTCAACGGCGCTCGTGCCGAGCGGCGCGTTGATTGACGAGGGGCCCGAGCTGGCTTGGGTGCTCCCTACCGAAGGAGTCGGTGAACTATTGGGGCAGCGGGTGCCGCGCCGACTCGCCTGGTGCGTGAGCGGTGCCCTGCGCGACGGCACGCCGTTTGTGCTGCAGCTCGATGCGGGAAGCCTTGCGCTGCTCGGGTGGGATGGGGCGCCGTAGAGCGGGGGTTAGCCGCGCGCGAGTCGCTCGCCAATCACCAGGAGTTCGTCGCGGAGTTCTGCAGAGGTGGCCTCGGCGTAGACGCGCACGAGTGGCTCGGTGCCGCTGAATCGAACCAGCAGCCAGCTGCCGTCGGTCGTGAAGAACTTCACGCCGTCGTTCGTGGTGAGTGGAACGGCGCGCACGGCGTGGCTGCCGATGCTGCTCGGTGGCTTACCGACGAGTTCGGTGGCGAGGCGCTCTTTCACCGCTGGGTAGGCGGCACGGTCGATGTGCACATCGATGCGCAGGTAGTACGACGCACCAGCGATGGAGGCGACGTGCTCCATGACCGAGCTCATCGTTGGGCGCCCGAGTGCGCGCTCACGAATCAACAGGTCGAGCAGGAGCAGGTCGGCGAAGATGCCATCACGCTCGGGGAGGTGCATCTTGAAGCCGTACCCGCCCGACTCTTCGCCACCCATCGAGGCGCCGGTCTCGATCATCTTCGGGCCGACGTACTTAAAGCCGACCGGCGTCTCGTGTACGGTGATGTTGTAGCGCTCGCCGAGTCGTTCGCCCATGGAGCTCTCGTTGACCGTCTTCACGATCGGGCTGAGATCTTTCTTGTGTTCAAGCATGTAGTACGCCAGCAGGCCGAAGACCTGCAGCTGATGCAGGAAGGTGCCGCGCTCGTCGACGGCACCGGCGCGGTCGGCATCGCCATCGAGGAGCATTCCCATGTCATACCCGCCGCCCGCCATGCGCGCGAGGACCGGGTCGATGTGCGGACGAATCGGCTCGGGATTCACACCACCGAACCAGGGGTTGCGTTCACTGCGCATCTCGTCGACGACCATGTTGCCGCCCGCAAGGAGTCGACCGATCCACCCGGCGCCTGCGCCGTACACCGGGTCAACCAGGATGCGCATCTTCTGCGCGGCCATCGCCTTCAGGTCAAGGTTGCGCTCAACGAACTTCTTGTAGCCCGGGTACGGGTCGTAGCGCTCCACCAGGCCCGCCGCCTCGGCGTCGGCGAATGGCCGACCGACAAGCTCGGGTCCGCGGGTGCTCGCCACATGTGCCTCGATGCGCTTCAGCAGGTCGGGCCCAGCGGCGGCGCCCGTTGGTGACTTCACCTTGAAGCCGTTATCCATCCACGGGTTGTGGCTTGCGGTAATGACGACGCCCATCGCCGCGCCGCGCATCACCACTTCGTAGGAGGCCATCTGCGTCGGCACATCGGTGCGTGAATAGGCAACCGGAATGCCGTGCGCGAGCAGGATCTCGGCGGCGGCAATCGCAAACTCTTCGGAGCCGAAGCGGCGGTCGTAGGCGATAACGACGCTCTTGGCGGTGGTGCCATCCTCTTCAACAACTCGGGCGACGCCTTCGGCGAGTCGGCGAACGTTCTCAAAGGTGTACTCGTCGCCGATCTTGGCGCGCCAACCGTCGGTGCCGAAGAGGATCTTGGTTGGTTCGCCGACGCCCATTGCTACTCCCTCTCTGATGCGGCGCGCAGATCGCTGCCGCTCATGCGCTCAAGGTCCATCGTCGCTGCACCGTTCGGTTGCAGGGCGATCACCCCATGCTCATTGCTGATCACAATGGTACGCCCCCCTGGCGCATCCATGCGGATCTCTTCGGTTGCCGAGCGTGGCAGAAGGTGCGCGCGAAGCTCACCCCACGAGCCGATGTCGCTCCAGCCGCAATCGAGCGGCAGGGTGCGCACGAGTCCGGCCGCGGCGGCAGGCTCCATGACGAACGTGTCGATTGGTCCCGCTGGCACTGTGCTGTACTCGCCGATGCCGTTGATCAGTGTCGGCGCGAATTGCTCTAGCGCGGCGCGAGCGCTATCGCGTCGCCAGGCGAAGGTCCCGGCGTTCCATCGCGCGCCCGCGGCGATCAGTCGCTCGGCCTCGTCGCGTTGCGGCTTCTCGGTAAAGCGCGAGACGCGCTCGCCGTTGGCGACGATGTAGCCAAAGCCAGTCTCAGGTCGTGTTGGTACGACGCCAAGCGTGTAGAGCGCACCCTCTTCGCGGCTCGCCTTATCGGCTGCGGCAGCGAGGGCGGTGCGCCAGGCGTCGGCGTCGCGCACCGCATGGTCGGCGGGGATCACCAGCATCACCGCGTCATCGGGTCGCTCAATCGTTGCGACTGCGAGCGCGACCGCCGCCCCCGTATTGCGGCTGACCGGCTCGGCAAGGATGTGATCGGCGGCGATCTGCGGCGCGCATTCGCGCACGAGCTGCACCTGGCTCGCCGCCACCACGATGTAGGTGTCGTCGATGGAGACGAGTGGTGCGAGTCGCTCCAGGGTTACCGCGAGCGGGCTGCGCCCATGCAGGAGCGGCAGGAACGGCTTCGGCCGGTTGGGGCTACTTAGGGGCCAGAGGCGGGTTCCGCCGCCACCGGCAAGAACGACCGCGTAGGGTCGACTACTCATCTGCGGCATCGTAGCGTGCGGGCTCGGGGGTGGACCGGCGTGGGCGTGATTCGTGCTCAGCGCCCGAAGAGGCGCCGAAGGATGCGCGGCACCGAGATGCCGCTGCGGCGGATCACGAGCCGCTCCTCAAATTCGGCCTTCACGCTGTAGCCGAGCGAGGTGTAGACGGCGATGGCGGCGGCGTTATCACGCTGCACATTCAGCACCACCTCATCGCAGAATCCGAGCAGGGCATCGGTCACCGCTGAGGTGTTCGCATGCGCGTAGCCGTTGCCGCGCGCGCCAGATGCAGTCAGCACGTTGCCCACCACGGCGATGCGCTCACGTCGACCGACCACATGGGTGCCCGCCGCCGCGACCAACTTGCCGTTGCGGTGAATGCCTCGATACACCCCCTCGGCAACTGCCAGTGGTGGAAGCCATGCGGCAAATCCCAGCTGGTAGAGATGATTCAGCGCTGGTGCATCGGAGGGGATGAGTGGCACCACGAGTGCGGCGGCGGGGCCGGTGTACGGCACGAATTCCGCGCGCGTCAAACCCATGCGCAACATGGGGTTGATCTTCTCGGTCTCATAGGTCAGGTCAAGCACCGGGTTACCCCCGATCGGCGTCGGCACCCAGGCGGCGCGTGGGCGAATCCCGTGCTGCAAGATCGTGGCGATCCCCTCTGGCTCGCCGTACAGATGGAGCGGCTGCGGCGCCCACCCCGAGTACTCCATTCCGAGCGCAATCGGCGTGAGGCCGCGTCGTGCCACAAAGCAGCGCGTGCGCGGAAACTCCCCATCGTCAAGATCGGCCAGAGCGTGTGCGGTGATCCAGCGGTCGCCAGTGATGAGCGATCGCACCAGCTCGCGATCTCGCGTCGCCGAAACCTCTATCGGCGTAGTGGTCATCAGTCGATCAGCGTAATGCCGTCAAGTGCCAGAAGTTCAACGCGTGGTGCAGCAACCTGCACACCACTCGTCACGCCACGCGCAGCGAATGGTGCACCGCGTTGCGCCGCCGCGGCATTGACGGCCTCAACGCGCTTGGTCAGCTCGGCACCACTCAGGTCGGACGCCGCCGATCCAGCGACCAGATAGACGGGCACGCCCGAGAAGAGTGCGGCGGCGGCGAGGCCGACGCCACCCGCTGGTACCACGGCGTAGCCGGCACGGCTCACCGCGTCACTCCCAAGAATCAGTGCGCCGATCGGGCCTTCTGCGTTCGCGATCTCACTCGCGAGTTGGCCATCTTCGAAGAGTCGCGGGGTGAGGCCGGCGCGGACCGCGTCGGCGGCGTCGATGGCGCCGAGTCGTACTGCGCCGAGCACATCGACCGTGGGTCCAGCAGCGATCGTGATCGTGCGCACGCCAAGGTGGCGCAACGCCTCATGGAGTGGAGCGAGATCGCCCCAGGCGGTGGCGCCGAGGCCAGGCCCGCTGGCGATCGTGGACTCACGGGTAAGCCCTGCGCTCTTCAGCGTTTCGGCGATGCGCTTGCCGTAGGCGGCGCGCTGACTGAGCTGCGTTGCCGCGCGCGCGGCGATCGCCGCATCGAGGCTCTCTTCACCTAAGGCAACTGGCAGGAGTGCATCGAGTTCGGCGTGCAGTGAGCCCGCGAGTGGCGCGGCGTTCCGCAGCGCGGCGGCCGCGGCGTGCAAACGTGCGACACGACCACCAGCAGATCCGACACTGGCGAGGGCGAGGGCGAAGGCGGCGGCAAGTCCGCGAATCGGACCAGGGGCGATGGCATCAACGGTCAG
>JBILBX010000123.1:0-2883 GCA_044353495.1 Candidatus Limnocylindrus sp.
ACCAACCTCTACCGAGATCTTGCGAATCTCGTCAGCCTTGCGGCCGTCGAGGCGAATCCCCTCTTTCATCGTGAGGCTACGTGCGGTCTTCTTATGCATCCAGCCGAAGAGGTTCTTGCCGACGCGCGCCTTGCGACGTGCTGCTTCAAAGATCGCCTTTGGCTCGCCCTTACCGCTGCGTGCAGCGCGGATGGAATCGGCGATCCCCTCCTTGAGCGCCGCGAGGCGACCTGGGAGTTCGTTGGCGAGGATGAGCAAGAGCTCAGCAGTCGCCTCAGCGTCAGCGGCGGCTCGATGGTTCGGAGTTGTCGCTGCGCCATAGACGCGGGCGAGATCTCCGAGCTTGAACGATTCGCTCTCCGGGTACGCCTCCTTGAAGAGGACGTAGGTGTCGAGGTAGCTCCCCTGCTCAGTCGCGAAGGTGCGACCCTTGCCGAGTGCCTCGTCAAGGAAGGCGACGTCAAAGCCGAGGTTGTGTCCGACAAGGATTGCACCCTTGGCGAATTCAGCAATCTTCTCGGCTGCCGCCTTCGGCGTCAGGCCGCCCTTGATGTCTTTGTTGGTGATGCCGTGCATCTGGGCGCCGACGATACCGTTGCCGGCATCAACAAAGCTGCTCCAGCGATCGGTGATCTTGCCACCCTTGACCTTGACTGCAGCGACTTCAACCAGATCCGAGATCTTCGGATCGAGGCCGGTCGTCTCAGTGTCAACGATCACGAAGGTGCCACCGTTTGCGGCCGCCTCAGCAAACGCAAGCACGCTGTCGGTGCTTGGCTCGATGTATGGGACACGCTTCTCCTTGCCGACCTTCGCGCGGAGCTCCTCCTGAAGGGCAACGAGCGCCTTGATGGCGTTGTGACCGAACTCAATGGCCTCAGCCATCTTGTCTTCAGTGATCAGGTTTGCGCCGGCCTCGACCATCATGATCGCGTCAACGGTTCCTGAAACCACCAAGTCGAGATCGCTCTCCTTGAGCTGGTCAAAGGTTGGATTAATGACAAAGGCACCGTTCACAATGCCGACGCGCACTGCGCCGATTGGCCCAAGGAACGGAATCTCAGAGATCGTCAGTGCTGCAGATGCTGCGAGCGTTCCGAGAATGTCTGGGTCGTTCTCCTGGTCTGCGCTCAGCACCGTGATGACTACCTGAACGTCATCCTTATACCCCTCTGGGAAGAGTGGGCGAATCGGTCGGTCGGTGAGACGAGCGGAGAGCGTTGCGTTCTCGGAGGCTCGCCCTTCGCGCTTGATGTAGCCGCCTGGGATCTTCCCTGCGGCGTACATGCGCTCTTCGAATTCAATCGTGAGCGGGAAGAAGTCGAGGCCTGGTCGTGGCTCGCTGCGGTTTGCAGTGCCAAGAACCACGGTGTCGCCGTAGCGAACGGTGACGGCGCCACCTGCAAGGCGGGCCATTCGACCGGTTTCAATGGTGAGTGTCTGGCCGCCAAACTCGGCGGAAACGCTGGTGATGTTGCTCATTCTGTTCTCCTGTCAGGCCGCAAGCGGTTCTTCCGTTCGCGTGCCGATGTAGTCCCAGCCAGGGGCTGGGGGGTGGTTAGCGTCGAAGTCCGAGCTTCTCGGAGAGCGCGGCGTAGCGCGCTGCATCTTCACGCTTAAGGAATGTCAGCAGTCGACGTCGCTGACCGACGAGCTTCAAGAGCCCGCGGCGCGAGTGGTTGTCCTGCTTAAAGGTTTGTAGGTGCGCGGTCAGCCCCTGAATGCGCTCCGTGAGGAGTGCGATCTGAACGTCTGCGGACCCAGTGTCAGTACCGTGACGCCCGTTGTCGGCAACGATGCGTGCGGTGGTTTCTTGGTCTAGTGGCAAGTGGTGGTTCTCCTTACATCGGAGGTGCTCCAAGGGCACCCCTCATCTCTTCATCACATCTTGGATGTGCATAGGGTAGCAAATCTACGCCTGGAGGCTCCCCCCAAGCAGGGCGACCCGTATCGGGCCCCCCTCAAAGCGTCGATCTGCGGCATCTGGTCGCACGAGCGTGATGGTCAGCCCATCCGCATTGACACGTACGGTGGTGAGCCGACCCACGAGGGGAAGTCGTCCCTCTGGGCGCCCCGCAACCCCAACGCGAGCCCGATACACCCCTGGGGGTGGTACGGCAGCCTCGCTGGGCTGGAGGCGGACCTGGTCACCCTGGAGCGTGCCTACGAGGGCGTAGGGTCGAGCGAGGAGCCGCGCCGCGCCTGTGAGATCCCCGCCCACAATGGCCTCCCGGATACGGGTGCTCCGAATGGGCATGCCACCAGCGATCGCCTCGGCCACCGGATGCACCTGCAGGCCGTGCACGGCACCCCAGGCCCGAATGTTGGGCAGTGTCCCCTGCCGACCCTTGCCGAAGGCAGATTCTGGGGAGAGGACGATGCTCTTCGCCGCCGTCACCTCAACCAGCCGCTCGATGAAGCGCTCCCACGGCGTGTCACGCGTCTCTGCCGTAAAGGGGAGGTCGCACCAAAGGTCAACGCCCGCCGCAGCCATGCGGAGCTCGAGTTCACCTGCGTCAAGGAGCTGGAGAGGCGTTGCGCCTCGCATCAGCAGGTCGGGGTGTGGTGTGAAGCCAATATGCACGCGGCGGAGCCCTGCCGACCGAGCAAGCCGCTCAGCCGCGGCGAGCAGGCGCATATGCCCTCGATGCAGTCCATCAAAGACCCCAAGGGTTAGGACTGATCCAGGAGCGCCTTCTACTGACGAAATCTCCAACGCCAACTCATCCCAACCGACCACCCGCTTCACAGGCGTTGCCCTACCAGCGCGTTTGATTCAATGAAGACGCGCTCAGGTTGCGCGCCAAATGCCGTGCGACGACCGAACGCAGCGATCGCGCCATGCACATGCAGCCGTAGAGGGCTCCCCTCTGCCGTCTCCTG
>JBILBX010000124.1:0-2782 GCA_044353495.1 Candidatus Limnocylindrus sp.
GCCGCAGGCGTCGCTGCCGTTGCATTTGTCGTGCGCCTTCCGCTGGGGATCGCCCTCGGATGGCTCTGGATGCGGCGACGGTCACTCCTCGCGGCGATCGCCCTGCACTCCGCGTATAACCTTGCCATTGTTGCGACCATCGCCCTCTCGTAGCGCTACCAAACCCATACGCGACTGATACGCGACGCGCGAGAGGATGCACTCGCCTTCGGTAGGGTGGCGGGAAAACGGCGGGCTCGCCGCTCTGCCGGAGGTGCCAACTTCGGCCGCTCGATCTACGTCGTGGAGGTTCAATGAGTCTCGCCCTCGTAGCGGCCGTGCCGAGCGATACAAGCCCAGAGCAGCGCGAACGTGATCAGCGGTTCATCAGTGCACTCGATACGTTGCTCTCCCATAGCGGTGCAACACACTCGGCACGCGACCTTGTTGCCCTTGCCGAGGGACCTGAGGGGCTGATCCAGGGGGACTCCATTGGTAAGCTGCTGCGCGTTGGCGTACCGAACCACACCGCTGAACTCGTCGCGAACACTATCAACGCAGCACGCGATCTTGCTGCATGGTGGCCAGCAGGGCGCACTCGCGTGCAGGCTCCAGCAGACCTCGCCGCAATTGCCCAGCCCATCTTCGGCCGGTCGGCACAAGAGCAGCTCCATATCGCCATCGTCGACGGTCGCAATGGACTGCTCGACCTGCGTCATGTGTATACGGGTACCGCGACGGGCACGAGCGTGCGCATCGGCGAGCTACTCCGACCAGTCCTTGAGGCGCATGGCGTCGGCTTCGCTGCGGTCCACAACCATCCGAGCGGCGACCCCGAGCCGTCAGATGAAGACCTCCGCCTCACGAGTGAACTCCTCGCCGCCGCCCGGCTACTCGATATTGAGTTCCTTGACCACCTGGTGATCGGCCATGGTCGGTGGGTGAGCATTCGTTCGAAGCAGCCCTCGATCTGGGGTGCCGAGGCGCCATAGGGGGAGGGTGGGGGTCTGCGGGGTGGGTGCTACCATCGCGCCATGCTCGACCGAATCTATAACCTCTTCTCCCGCGACATCGGCATTGACCTCGGCACGGCCAATACGCTGGTCCACGTTGCCGGTAAGGGCGTGGTAATCAGCGAGCCATCGGTGGTTGCGGTTGAGACCAAATCGCGCAAGGTCCTCGCCATTGGCGCAGAGGCGAAGCGCATGCTCGGGCGGACCCCCGCGAACATCGTCGCCATTCGACCTCTCCGCGATGGCGTGATCTCCGACGCCGCAGTGACAGAGCAGATGATTAGCTATTACGTGCGCAAGGTGCATCAAGGTGGCTGGCTCTCCGCTCGACCTCGGATGATCATTGGCATCCCGTCTGGCGTGACCGAGGTTGAGAAGCGCGCTGTGCGCGACGCTGCTATCCGCGCTGGTGCGCGATGGGTCCGTCTCGTTGAGGAGCCGATGGCCGCCGCGATCGGCGCTGGCCTCGCCGTTGGTGAGCCGAACGGGAGCATGATCGTTGACATCGGTGGTGGTACCACCGAGGTCGCCGTTACCTCCCTCGGCGGAATCGTGACTGCGCGCAGCATTCGCATTGCCGGCGATGAGATGGATGAAAACATCGTTGCCTATGCCCGACGTCAGTACAACCTTCTGCTGGGGGAGCGCACCGCTGAAGACATCAAGATGGCCGTCGGCTCGGCACACTCTGGCGAGTGGGACTCGCAGCGGATCACCTTCCGCGGTCGTGACTTGCTCACCGGTTTGCCTCGCGCAGTCGAAGTCGCGGCGCCACAGGTGCGCGAAGCGCTTGAGCCGTCAATTATTGAAATCGTAAACGCGGTGCGCGACACCATTGAAGAGACGCCCCCAGAGCTCGTGGCAGACATCATGGATCAGGGGATTGTCCTTGCCGGCGGTGGCGCACTGCTCCTGGGTATGGATGTGCGCCTTGCGGCGGAAACAAAGATGCCGGTCCGTATTGCCGATGATCCGTTGACCTGCGTTGTACGCGGCACCGGCATCATCCTGGAAGAGGTTGAGGCGCTCGAGAAGATGCTCGTCCCCGAGACCTACCAGCGCCCACTGCGCTAAGGATCCATGCTCCCCCGCGATCGTGGAGAGCGCAATCCGCAGGCTGGCCTTATCGCAGTCGGTGCCGTACTTGCCCTGAACGGACTCCTCTTCCTCTTCTCTGGCAGCGCGCCAGTGCTTGCGGTTCAAGGGGCAGCAGGGGAGGTGATGCGTTCAGTCAGCGAGCCCGTTGCCGCGGTAGGGCGAGGCTTCGCTTCAGTCCGCGATCTCTTTGTTGACATCCGAAGCCTGCAGGCGCGCCTCACGGAGCTGCTCGAAGAGCGAGAACAGCTTGTCTCCGAAGCGGCCCGGATCGCCAGCCTTGAGCGTGAGGTAGCGGAACTGCAGGCGACCCTTGACCTTCGCGCAACGACCTCATTCACCACCGTGGCGGCCCAGGTCGTCGCACGAGATTTTGCGATTGATCGCCGCTACATCATTCTCGATGTTGGCAGCGTTGATGGCGTCAAGATTGGCGATGTCGTCATCGGGGCAGGCGCCTCACTCGCGGGGCGTGTCGTGCAAGTCTCGGAGCAGAGTTGCCAGGTTCGCCTTCTCACCGATCCGGAGTTCTCGGTTACCTCTGAGGTCGCCGCTACGGGTGCGATCGGTCAGGTTCGAGGACGTGCCGCCAACCCACTCGCATTTGACGATGTTGACGCGCAGCGCCAGGTGCTCGTTGGGGCGGAGGTCACCACCTCTGGGATTGAGTTGAGCCCTACGTTGCGCTCGGCTTT
>JBILBX010000125.1:0-2781 GCA_044353495.1 Candidatus Limnocylindrus sp.
TGCGATTCATGTGGGGACTGCAACGGGGGAAGAAGTCTTCAAGGGTGAGATCTTCCCTGGCATCGGCACACGTACCTATAACGTTCCAGCCCTCACGGCCGGCACCTATGCATTCATTTGCACCGTGCATCCAAACATGGCCGGCACGTTGACGGTGAAGTGATGAGCGGCAGTAACGACCCACGCGCGATTGGCCCAGGGGCTGTCGCGCCGCGCCGCGTGCTCTTCGGCCTGCTCGATGCGGATGGTTGGGGCTGGGCGGGCGTGCGCTCGGTGCTCTGGACGCTCGTCATCATCTTGATGCTCGGCTACATCCCAGACCGCGCCTACTACCTGACCGTCTCGCCAACCGTTGAGCTTGGCCTCAACATGGCGTCAGTCGTGAACATCTGCCCCGCAGAGAATGAGGGGCTCCCGTGCCCAGCACCCGCCGGAGCACTAATACCGTGGAAGAGCGCCACCGAGGCGGACCTTCCAGGCGATGGCGTTGATGGCTCTCTGCTGCAGGCTGGTGCGCACCTCTATTACATCGGCGGCACGAGCGGCTCGACAACACGTCTCGCGACAACGAACGTCTCCGTCGCAACGATCGATGCCGCGGGGCTAAGCACATGGGCTGCGGGCACACCGCTCCCTGAGGCGCGCGCCCACGCAGGCGTCGCCTTCTTCGCCGGCAAGGCGTATGTGATTGGTGGCGCATCCGACACGACTCCCGCAACCGCATCGGTCTACGTGGGAACACCTGACGCCGCCACTGGGCTGATCACTGCATGGGAACTACTCGACGCACTTGAGTTGCCAGCCGCACGGTCAGGCGCATCGGTCACCGTCGTCTCTGACGGAATCGTGGTGCTCGGCGGCGAGGGCACCGATCGTTCACCAACCACCACCGTCTGGAAGGCAAAGCTCGGCAGCAACGGCGAACTTGAGCCGTGGGCAAACTTCATTGAGCTTCCGGAACCGCGCAGCTTTGCCGCCGCCGCGGTTGTTGGCGATTCCATCTATGTGTGGGGCGGAGATGATGCGAGCGGTCCAGCTGCAGCAGCACTTCGCGGGGACATTGCCGTTGCTCCGACGAGTGATGGTCACAGCGCACCAGTTGCTAATCCCGACCAGGGTGATGCTGAGCTCGGCACGATCTTCCGCTGGGAAGGCACGGCGGGCGATGGCAACCTGCCAACCCCACGCGACGGCGCCGCACTTTGGAGCGCCAACGGCACCCTCTATGTCGCGGGCGGCACGATTGATGGAGTAGCAACAACGAGCGTGCTGTGGGCCGCACCAGCAGCCGCCACGGGTCTCACTGGCTGGACATCTGTAGAGCTCAGCAATCTCCCCGCAGATGCTGCGCGCGTCGGCGCGCGCGGCGTCGTGGTGGGCACGCATGTGCTCCTCCTCGGCGGCGCAGATTCTGCAGGCGCCTATACCTCCGGTGCACTCTCAGCCGGCACATCGCCGAAGGCGCCTGTCTTCCGCGCCGGTCTCGTTGGACTCACCGTTCCTGGCTTGGCGCTACAGGGCGAGGTTGGTCAGCAGATCGGCTTCCTCTCAGCCGCAGGGGCGTGGACACTGAACTTCGTGCTCCTACTCGGCGCCGCAGTCGCCTATGGCCAGCGCGAACGCTTCCGCGCATGGGTGAGCGCCAAGCTCGGTCGAAAGGGCGCATCCTCCCGCTAGTCCCGACCGCCGCCGCCGTATACTTCCGCGAAACACCTGCCCGGGTGTGAAGTGGGAGGAACGATGAATACAGCAACCGCCAAGCGCCTCTTCGGCATCAATGCGCTCGTCGCGTGGCTCGGCTACGGACTTGCCCAGGTCATCAATGTTTTTGACCTAGTGCCCCGGAGCACCCCATACGAACCAGGCAGTCACATGTTCGGTGGCCATGCGGACGGGCTCGCGGGAGCAATCGGTCGTGTGTATGACTCCCACGGGTACTTCACCACCTGGTCAAACATTGTGGTGGCAGTCACCCTGACGGTGCTCTACCTCAACCCGGAACGCACGGGTCGAATCTTCAACCGCCTTCGGAACACTGGACTACTGATGATCACGATGACGATGGTGCTATACCACCTACTCCTTGCGGATCCATCCAGATCGCCAGAGAGCTGGCATGCCGTGTCTAACTTGCTCCAGCACTACATTACGCCCATGGTGACGATTCTCGTCTGGGCCATCGCGGGGCCACGTGGACGATTCCACTTGAGTGACACCTTTGCAGTATTCATTATTCCAATCCTGTATCTGGCCTACACGCTGCTGCATGGCGCGATTGCCACGGTGTATCCGTATCCATTCTTCGACGCGGCCAAGAATGGATACGTTTCCGTGCTGATGTGGATGGGTAGCGTGATTGTCAGCGGGTACGTCGTGGCGCTCCTCTATCTGGGCGCCGAGCGCCTGCTTCGGCGACGGGGGAACGCATAGGAGTTGGTGAGCCGAGCGGGGTTCGAACCCGCGACCAAGGGTTTAAAAGACCCCTGCTCTACCGCTGAGCTACCGGCCCGCGCAGATTCTCCCACGACGGAGCGCGTTACGAGCCCTGGGCATGGGAGAATACGGCTATGAGGCGCTCATGGACGATCGACGCGGCAACGAAGGAGTTGGCCGGGCTGCGCCCGATCATCGCCCTCCTCCGCGACCAGCGCATTGAACTTGAGCGCATGAAGGACGAACTCTTGCGCCTCCGTCGCCTTGAGCGCATGGGCGCCCTCCCAGGCGGCGCCGACCAGAATCAGCTGCAGCCGGCCGACCTCGACCCCGCCCTCCGCGACGCGC
>JBILBX010000126.1:0-2775 GCA_044353495.1 Candidatus Limnocylindrus sp.
GCCGAGGTGGTGATTGGCCCCTCGATTACGGGGATCGCCGAACCGCTCGCCGCCCCTGGCGTGGCAGGAGCCGTCGGCTTACTGACAGGGCTCTCGGCGCTGGGTGGTGCCGCAATCGCACCGCTGGTCGCCACACATCTGGTGCCACGGATCGGTGTTCCTCGCGTGATGGCGGTTGGGTTTGTAGGCGCGGCATCAGCCGCCGCGGCGATGATCGTTGTCTCCACCGCTCTTAGCCTGGCGCTTGCGAACACCCTGCTTGCCGCCGCCTCGGCGCTCTTGCAGGCGATGGTCTTCACCTGGCTGGCGAACTCCATAACTGAACGCCGCCGCACCGCCGCACTCAGCCTCTCCCTCTTCCCGCTGTACGCCGGTGCGGTGGTCGGCCCACTCGTCTCCTCCGCCGCAGCGCTCACCGGAGCACCACGCTCGGGCGATCTCCTTGCGCTCACGCCTGTGTTCCTTGGTTCAGTCACGTTGCTCGTCTTCGGAGCTGTCGCAGTGCGCCGCCTCCCCTCAGAAGGTGAGTCCGCGCGCTAGTCTGCATACATGAAGCAGGTAGAGAGCGTTCTTGGTCCCATCAGCTCGGCAGACCTCGGTCTGACGTTGACTCACGAACATCTCCTGAACGACGTCCTCTCGTGGTGGCACCCACCGCTCGACGATTCACCGCGATCGCGCGAGCTTGTCGACGAGAAGGTATCTATCAGCAACATCTGGGAGCTAAAGCACGATCCGTTCATCAATAAAGACAACTGCTCCATGCAAGACATCGAGCTTGCGATCAAAGAGGTGCAGCGGTTTGTTGATCAGGGCGGCAAGACGATCATCGAGACGAGCGCCGACGGTAATGGTCGAAATCCTGAAGGGCTCGCCACCATCAGCAAGCGCACTGGCCTCAACATCATCATGGGGACCGGGTACTACTTGGATTCGTCGCAACCGGAAGAGAACGATGCGAAGAGTGAACATGACATTGCGAACGAGCTGATCCGCGACATCACTGAAGGGGCGCGCGGCACCAAGGTCAAGTCGGGAATCATCGGCGAGATCGGTGTCGGCAGTGAGTTCACCGCACGTGAGCGCAAGTCCCTTGCTGGCTCCTGCATCGCGCAGCGTGAAACGCACCTCCCAATGCAGGTGCACATGCCCGCCTGGTTCCGATACGGCGACGAGGTGCTCGACTTCTGCGCAGCGCACGGCGTGCCTATGGAGAGCATCGTGCTCTGCCACTCCAACCCGAGCGGCGACGATCACGAGTATCAGACGCGACTCCTGCGCCGCGGCGCCTATCTGCAGTACGACATGATCGGTATGCAGGTCTTCTACGCCGACCAGCAGGCGTCCTGCACGAGCGATGAAGATGATGCCCGCAACATTGCTCGCCTCGTGCGAGACGGGTTCGGTCAGAAGGTGTTGATGTCACAAGACATCTTCTTGAAGACGCTCCTGCGCTCGTACGGCGGCCCAGGCTACGGGCACATGGTCGAGTTCTTCCTGCCTCGCCTCGCCCGGCACGGCGTGCCGCTCGAGCAGGGCATCGCGATGATGACGGCGAACCCGCGCACCCTCTTCGAATCGGCGAGCTAGCTGCGTGGTCAAGGTCCAGACCGTCACCGGCTCAATTGAGAGCGCCGAGATGGGCCTCACCCTCACGCACGAGCACCTCTTCAACATCGTCACACCGTGGTGGCACCCACCCTACGACGACTCCGCTCGCTCAAAGGAGCTCGTCGACGAGAAGGTCTCCATCACCAACGTGTGGGAGCTCCGCCACGACCCGTTCCTCAACAAGGACAACTGCGCGCTCGACGACATTGAGTCGGCCATCAGTGAGGTGAAGCGCTTCGCCGCCCAGGGTGGCCGCACGATTCTGGAGGCCTGCGCCGACAAGGGGAACGGGCGTGACCCCAAGGGGCTCGCACGCATCAGCCGCGAGTCGGGGTTGAACGTCGTGATGGGGAGCGGCATCTTCTTGGATCCCGTGCACGGGCCAGAGCACCTTGATGGCAGCGTGCGCGAGATCGCCGACCGCATCGTGCGTGACCTCACCGTCGGCGCTCAAGGGACGAACATCCGCGCTGGCTTCATCGGCGAGATCTTTGTTGGCCAGCCGTTCACCAATCGCGAGCGCAACTCGCTCGCCGGTGCCTGCCTCGCACAGCGCGAGACCGGTGTGCCAATTCAGATCCACATGCCTGGCTGGTATCGCCTTGGTGATGAGGTCCTCGACTTCGTTGCCGCGCAAGGGGTGCCGATGCAGAGCGTGGTGCTCTGCCACTCCAATCCGAGTGGCGACGATTACGAGTATCAGACGCGCCTCCTGAAGCGCGGCATCTACCTGCAGTACGACATGATCGGCATGCAAGTCTTCTACGCCGACCAGCAGGCCCCCTGCACCAGCGACGAGGATGACGCCCGCAACATCGCGCGCCTCGTAGGGGCAGGCTTCGGCGATCGCGTGCTCATGTCGCAAGACATCTTCATGAAGATCCTGCTGCGCGCCAACGGCGGCCCAGGCTACGGACATATCGTGGAGTTCTTCTTGCCGAGGCTGGCACGCCACAGGGTGCCGCTCCAGCAGGGAATCGCGATGATGACGGATAATCCGCGTCGGCTATTTGAAGAGGCGCGGTAGCGCCAGAAGGGGGAGCTCATGGGAAAGCGCGTTCTGCTCGTTGGAGAGTCGTGGGTATCTGAGGCGACGCACTACAAGGGGTTCGACTCCTTCACCAGCGTCACCTTCCACTCCGGTGCCGATTGGTACAACGGCGC